>JAFGCP010000340.1 GCA_016932595.1 Deltaproteobacteria bacterium | reverse complement strand
GAGATGAGCGGCAAACATGATGGGGACCCATTCTCAAGGATATTTTTTTGTGTAAAGGTAAAACGCTTTATTTAAATAATAATAATTTTATAATCCAATTTGCCGTCAGCATCTCCGGCAAAAATTTTTTAATAAAAAGCTAGGGTAAATTCAGCTGTTTTGTGCTACATGCTATTAGATTTTTTTTCATTGCTGCGGGTGCGCATGCGGGGCTTTATCCATTAAGAAGGATGAGCGGCGCATGACAACCATGCTCTCGTGAAACAGGGCTGCGGAAAATCTTCTGCCGTTTTATCATACACGGCTTCCCGCACTTTCCGGATCAGAGAGCAGCGCAATAGAACACATGCAGATTAATGAAGACGCCGTGCGGGATAATGCCTGCGAACATGATTCAAGAAACAGGACACGACCAATGAACGATAAAGAGCTGACGCTGATACAAAACGGAAAACTGAACCGCTGGACAATCGAAAATTCGAAAGAATTATACGGCATCCCCAACTGGGGAAAAGGGTTCTTTACTATTTCCGACAAGGGAGAAGTTGTCGCCACGCCGATCATGGGCCAGGAGCAGAAGGCTATCAGCCTTATGGATATCATTTCGGGGATTAAAGAGCGGGGCCTTGACCTGCCGGTTCTCCTGCGGATTGAGAACATGCTTGACTCCCAGCTTTCCATCCTGCATGAGAGCTTCAATGACGTGATCAAACAGTTCAATTACCGGGGGCAGTACCGCGGGGTATATCCCATCAAGGTAAACCAGCAGCAGCAGGTGATCGAGGAAATTACCCGCTTCGGCGCCCGTTACCATCACGGACTTGAGGCCGGGAGCAAGGCAGAACTCATAATTGCCATATCCATGATCAAGGATCCCGAGGCCTGTATTATCTGCAACGGGTACAAGGACGAAAAATTCATCGACCTTGCCCTCTATGCCATCAAATTAGGCTTTAATTGTTTTATCGTCATTGAGATGCCCTGCGAACTGGATCTCGTTCTGCGAAGGGCAAAGGCCCTCGGTATCCATCCCCGGCTCGGCGTACGGCTTAAGATATCGCTCAAGGCCGGAGGGCACTGGGCGGAGTCCGGGGGCGACAGGAGCCTGTTCGGCCTGAACACCTCTGAAATAATCGCTGTTGTCGACAGGCTGAAACAGGAAAATATGATCGACTGCCTTCTGCTTCTGCACTACCACCTGGGATCTCAGATCCCCAACATCAGGGACATCCGCGCCGGCGTTGCCGAGGCATGCCGCTATTACACCGAGCTGGTTATGGAAGGCGCGCCCATGGGGTTTCTGGATCTTGGCGGCGGCCTTGCCGTTGATTATGACGGATCGCAGACCAACTTCCGGTGCAGCCGCAACTACTCGGTGAACGAATACTGCGCCGATATCATCGAGATCGTCATGGCGAACCTTGATGAAAAAAAACTGCCGCACCCGACCATCATTACGGAATCCGGGAGGGCAACCGTTGCCAACTATTCAGTGCTGCTGTTCAACATACTTGATGTCAGCCGCTTTGATGCGCTCAGCATTCCTGATGTTCTTCCTGCCGATTCGCACGAGATGATGCAGAATCTGATCGAGGTGTACACATCGCTGAGCACCAAAAATATTCAAGAGCATTATAACGACGCCCTGTATTACAAGGATGAGATCCAACGCCTCTTTAGATACGGCGAGATAAGCCTGCGCGAGCGCTCCCTGTGCGAAACGATTTTCTGGAACATCATCAGTAAAATCGCCAAAGAAGTGAAAAAAATCAAGCAGGTCCCGGTTGAGCTGGAAGGCATCGACATTGCGCTTGCAGACATTTATTACTGCAATTTCAGCATATTCCAGTCGCTGCCGGATTCATGGGCCATCGACCAGCTTTTCCCTATTATGCCCGTGCACCGGCTGAGCGAATGTCCGACCCGCAGAGCTATTCTTGCCGATATCACCTGTGATTCCGATGGGAAAATAGACCGTTTTATCGATCTGCACGACGTGCGCAGCACTCTGCCGCTCCACGATATAGCCGCCGGCGAGGAGTATTTCATGGGCGTCTTTCTGGTGGGAGCTTATCAGGAAACTCTCGGGGATCTGCATAATCTTCTCGGCGACACCAATATTGTCAGCGTACGGATGAATGATGACGGGAGCTTTGATTTTGTCAGGGAGCTTGAGGGTGATTCCATCGCCGATGTGCTGACCTATGTTGAATACGACACTAAAGTTTTATTGAACCAGTTCCGTCAGGCAGCCGAAAACGCTGTTCGGGAAGGGAGAATAACGGGCGCTGAACGGCATAAAATCATGCATGCCTATGAATCCGGGCTTCGCGGCTATACCTATTATGAAATTTGAAACCGCAGCTTGAGACTGCTGCGTTTCGGGGAGGGCCGCATACAAGATAAACCAGGATAGCCCCGGAGAGGTACAGGGATTCATTCGCTCCAGCGGGTGAATCCTTTTTTTTGCAGATTTTTTCTTGCAGGCAGGCCGCAAGACGTGTTTGTATAGTATCCGTACTATACGAAAGTACGCGGCCCGAAGCGCCGGGCTTTTGTAATCAAATTTTCAGGGAGGTTCAGTCATGCGTAAAACCGTTTTTACTTTATGCCTGGTCTGTGCAGGGTTGCTTGCGTCCTGCATGCATGAAAGCAGCCTGCGTTCATCCAAAGAGCGGGAGATGACGCTCGGTATTGTGCAGAGGGAAATCAGCACCGGCATGTCGCAGGCAAGCGTTGCCGAAGCGCTCGGCTCGCCCAATATCGTCACGCGCGATGAGGCAGGCATGGAAACCTGGGTGTACGATAAAATCGCCACCGAAGCCTCCTACTCCCAGCGCAAGGGCGATGTGCAGGGAGGCGTGGCAGCCGGCGCTATGATAAGCAAGACCATGATACTGGGCGGTGTCGGCGGCTCCTACGGGGGCGGCTCGGGCGCCTCAAGCTCGACGCAGAAAACGCTCACCGTGGTCATCAAGTTCAATAAAAACAGCGAGGTCAGCACCTTCTCCTATCACATGAGCAAATTTTAGCGGGGGCGCAGATGAAAAAAACATTTTTTGCCTGCTGCGCCCTGTGCCTGCTGGCTGGCTGCGGATCCTCCACCCTGGGTGGCGGCATCGACCCGCGCATGTCGCAGCTGCAGATTCGCGAGTTCCAGACCCGCTCTTTTGAAACCGCAGATACGCTGCTGGTCATGAAGGCTTTGCTGAATGTGCTGCAGGATGACTTTTATATCATTAAAAATGCCGATGCAGCCCTGGGTGTGGTCACCGCGGCCAAGGAGGTCGATGTTGACGACCGCGGGTTCTGGGGAAAAGCGCTTTCAGACGAAAACGACCGCTGGAAAAAGAATGCCGTGGTTGAATGCTCCGGCACGGTCAGCAGCCACGGGAATCAGACCCGCGTGCGCATGAATTTCCAGGTGAAGACCTATGACAACCTGGGCGCCATCATGGCGGTCGTGCAGGTCCAGGACCAGAAGTTCTACCAGGAGTTTTTCGCCAAAGTTGACAAGGGAGTCTTTCTGGCCAAAGAAAAGCTGTAATGCCATGCCCCATGAACTTGTCATCGCCCTTACCGTTGTTCTGATGCTGCTTGGCCTTGCCGGGTCGTTTCTGCCCATGCTGCCGGGCTCGCCCCTCATACTGGCCGGCGCCGCGCTGTATGCCTGGCATACAGGCTTCACTGTTGTCGGCTGGACTGATTTAATCGTGCTGGCAGTGCTTGCCCTTGCCGGGCAGGGGCTTGACTATGCAGCAAGCGCCCTTGGCGCAAAAAGGTACGGGGGCAGCACCTGGGGCATGATCGGCGCCTGTATCGGCGGCGCCCTGGGGCTCATAACGGCAAATATCATCGGCCTTATCGTCGGCTCTTTTGCCGGCGCCGTTGTTTGTGAGCTTGTGAAGGGCAGTGAGCTGAAAGCTTCCATGAAGGTCGGCTATGGCACACTGGTGGGCTTTTTATGCGGCGCTCTCGGTAAGGTGATGATAGCCATTACCATGGTCGGCTATTTCATTTTGCAGGTATGGCGATAAAAAAAGTGTCGCCTTTGATTCTGCCCACGCCCCCTATCCGTTCGTCCTGCGTTCTGAGCATGTCGAAGGATCGAAGGACTGAACGGGTCAGTGCCGGAAATGCGTGCCGTCCATGGTTCGACACGCTGACCACGAACGGCGTGCATTTTTCT
>JAFGCP010000339.1 GCA_016932595.1 Deltaproteobacteria bacterium | reverse complement strand
CAGACCCGGAGCCAGATGCGAAGTTTTTTGCTTGATGTATGGCAACAGTCTCACAAGACAATACTGTTTATTACCCATAGCGTTGATGAAGCCGTATTTTTAAGTCAAAAGCTCATTGGCTTTTCGCGCAGGCCAGCCACCTGCGGGCTTGAACTGGCCATAGAAATGCCCTATCAACGCGATGTAACGACGGATGCCTTCAATGTCTATCGCCGCAGGATACTTACCTTTCTTGACGAGCAGAAAGCCTGATACCATGCAGTTTTCCGATTTTAGAAATCTGTGTGTCGAACTGCAATGCCGCGGCGTCAATATTGATACGGCATATCCCGGCAGAACAGGCGGCGCCGGACCTGCCGAGGGCCAGACTGTCATTATCGAAGGAAGATATTTGAATATACCCACAAACAGCTGGTATGTGCCCATGTCTCCCTATCGCATAGAAAATCATAAAAGCCGATGGCGGCTCTATAAGAAAAAGGATTGTATTTGTGATGTTGTATTTCCCCGAAAGCCGGATTTTTATAATCAGGTTGCGCCATCGGGCCTGTCGCTTCAGCAGGTGGCGCTCCTGCATGGAAGCGACTGTTTTGCTTCGACCATCTATCAGGACTGCCTGTACTGGAATACGCCGCTGCAGTGCCGGTTCTGCGGCATCGGCCTGTCGCTTGAAAATAAAACCACCATACTCTTGAAAGATCCTGATGATCTGGCCTTTGCCGCTGCCCAGGCACAGCAACATGACGCGGCCCGGCATGTAACTCTCACAGCCGGAGCCTGGCCGGATGAAGCCCGGGGGCTTGACCATCTGTGCGCCTGCGTGCGTGAGATAAAGAAAAGAACTGCCATGCCGGTGCATGCCCAGATTCATCCGCCCCGGAGCATGTGGGCAATTGATGTGTTAAAGTCCGCCGGCGCCGATACCCTTGGTCTTCATATTGAAGTTTGCGATACTGAATTACTTGCTGATATGGTCCCGGGAAAAGCCGCCCTTGGGTTGCAGGCCTATACCGCAGCATGGGAACATGCGGTTGCCGTTTTCGGTATTAACCAGGTAAGCAGTTTTCTTCTTGCCGGTCTGGGAGAGACCCTTCAGCAGTTTTCTACGATGGCTGACACTATTGCCAGGCTCGGTGTTTTTCCCTATGTGCTGCCCCTTCGTCCGATTCCCGGCTCGCTGCTTGCCGACAGCAAACCCCCGGAACCGGCATACATGACTGACGTGTATGCTCAAACCGCCGGCATCCTGAAAAAGCATAAACTTGCTTCGAAAAATTCCAAAGCGGGCTGCGTCCGTTGCGGGGCCTGCTCCTGCC
This sequence comes from Deltaproteobacteria bacterium, assembly GCA_016932595.1. Lineage (GTDB taxonomy): Bacteria > Desulfobacterota > WTBG01 > CAIYCZ01 > CAIRTM01 > CAIWCT01. Next base: position 3,242 of record JAFGCP010000339.1, on the reverse strand, counting down.
TCTCCCTGTTTGAAGATGAGACGATTCTATGATTGCCAGTATCTGCCGCAGGGTTGCCAGTGATGATGAGTTGGCGCAGTGCCTTGACATTCGCAGAAAAGTTTTCGTGCAGGAGCAGCATCTGTTTGAGCACAGCGACCAGGATGAATATGACAGGCAGGCCATTCATATCGCAGCTTTTTATCAAAGCCGGATTATCGGAACAGTGCGCGTGTATCAGGATGCCGTTGGTATCTGGTGGGGTGGCAGGCTTGCAGTGCTGAAAAGATACCGGGGCAGGGCAGGCCGCGATCTTGTTATTGCTGCTGTAGCCCTGGTGAAGCTTCAGGGTGCCGAGCATTTTTACGCGAACATACTCAGTGAGAATTTAAACTTTTTTAAAAATTTAGGCTGGCGCCCGGTAGGCGATGCATTTCTCCTGCACGGTCGGCAGCACATGCTGGTTGAAGCAGATCTTGCATAATACTGTTGACCTGAATACCCCCCCCATCAATTTTTTTTCACATACTACAAGCAATAAACTAGTATTAAATATTGCAAATTAAGTATTTATACTCATGGTCATTGAGTATTTGTACTCATTGCTTTCCGGTTTTTTTTATGATAGGTACATTGAAACTTTAATGCCTTGTTAGTGTGAACTGACTGTTTTTCTGAGTTTGTTTTCGAATTGTGCAAGTAAGGGGAAAGAGGGGGGCAATCTGCCGAAACACCGGACCATCTTATCATCTACCCTGATTGAATTAATGTAAAACAATCGCCTTTGCCACAAGCTCAAATGATTATGTTGGTAAAGACAATATAACCGTCAGCGCAGAGACTGTGGGCAACAATGTCAGCCTTACCAGCAATGCTCAGTCTGTCGGGCCTTATTCCTCTTGATATTACTCTGAAACTCACAAAGAGCACTGACAACTCTACGTATTCGCTCAGCTATGTGCCGGATAATGATTCCGTAGAAAACCTTGGCGACAATGAAACAAGCCTGCAGTTCAAGCGCCGCATCACCAAGCCGGGGTTGTATTACATTACCGTTGATGACACCGAAACGAAAGACAACGGCACTGTCATCAACCATGCAGATACAATCTCGGTTATGGTAGAACGACTGCAGGACTTTGATGCAAAGCTGCAGGGTAAGTGGGTCGGGATGAAATCAGGGTTTGGAGGCCAGAACATTCCAAGCTCGTTGAAATATATCAGCGCTCTATCAAACGACAAATACCGCGAGATATTTACTGCGATCGCAGATCAGCTCCCGGTCATAGCGGCTGATATGCAGAATATAGAGTTGATTATTGTAAACGATAACATTGCAAAATACAGAATCCGCAGGGAGGACACTATCAACGGCCAGACCCTGCCTATAACTTACTACATATATTTTATTAAAGACATGAACGGATTATGGAAAATAGACAAATGGTGATGCGCTAATTTTTAAAGTTATCATTAAGAACGGACTTGTGCCTGTATCTGAAAATTGCGGCAAAAAAGGTTTTAAGCGTTTCTGTCTTGTACCTTGATACTCCGTGTCATGCAGGCCACAAGTTCGTTTAAGCGAAAAGGAGAAAAGATGAACCCTGTTATCAGAGAAGCAATGATATGCATAGTCATAGTAGGTGTGACGTTTTTGTATTTTATTAATACCAATAACCACAGTCTCGGGTTAGCACTGTTTTTTTACGGCTACCCTGCCTATCTCCTGATTCGATTATTAATTTGGTCCATCATGGCATTGATAAGTTATTACAAGAAGCTGAAAATAGAACAAAAGCCCCTCTTGAACAAAACCACACTGTCAATAGGCGTATCCGTTATAGCAGTAGTTTTGATATTGGCATGTTACGACTTCATAAAGGCAACAGGCCCCACGGCAATTGTGATAGATGCTGAAACCGGCAAACCGGTAGAGGGGGCTATTGCGCTGGCGCAGTGGTTCCGCCCGGCAGGAGGTGGCTTGTTTGAAGGTGGAGTTGACAATTTAGATAAGGCTGCCGAAGCGTTTTCCGACAAAGACGGGAAGGTTGATATAGACGGATTTTGGGGACTGTATATTTTTTCAGGTCAACCCCGCCTAACTGTTTATAAACCAGGCTATGTTCTCTGGGACAGTCGCAGGATTTGTCCCACTCTTGAAGGACGAACAGATTTTGACGAAAAGCGTAGAACCGTAAAACTATTGAAGTTCGACACCGAAGGGCCTAAATGGGTAGAGAAATACCCCAAAGAAGGTGGACCGCGAGGAATGCAGGTTTTGTTTTTTTCGAGTTGTTATAACTCAGAAGTAAGCCGCAAGTATCAGCATAATGAAATAACAATTCAAACAAATTTTGACAAATATGAGCTACCCCTCTTTAAAAAAGAAAAAATGGAACGAAGCCAAAAAATAAAGCAAAAATAATGCACTGAGGATTCGGCATGAAAAAACATTCATTAGTGATTTTATTGTTATTAGCATTTGTGTTTACTTCAAAATTTGCCTTTGCTTGGAGCGATAATGACACGCACCCATTAATAACCGAAAAAGCAGCTAAAGAATCAATATTGGGTCGTGATGGAGCTACTTATCTTGAGGATAACCTTGGTTTCGAAAATGGCCTAGACGAAATTATTTTTTCAGGTGATAAAATAAGAAAACTCATCTCCGATGGAGCCCGGACGGAAGACACAAGAACTAATAGGGGACGTTGTGGACAAATTGTACAAAACATGCTACCTTTTCCCCGTGTAGAACTAAGGAGGCAGATATAGAAGAATGAGGTATGTATGCCGCGAGGAGCTCGACTGGATGCACCTGGAACATTACATCATGTAATGATTCGAGGCATTGAAAAGGGGCGGATTGTTAAAAATGATGATGACCGGAGAGATTTTGTATCCCGTATGGGGAGTTTGGCAAAAGAAACCGGCACCGCAGTCTATGCCTGGGCCTTGATGAGCAATCATGCCCATTTACTGTTACGCAGCGGGCGTACCGGGATGCCGGTTTTCATGCGCCGACTGCTCACGGGATATGCCAGTGCCTACAATCGTCGCCAGAAGCGATACGGCCATGTTTTTCAGAATCGCTATAAGTCCATCGTTTGTGAGGAAGATCCGTATTTTCAGAGGCTTGTTTGCTATATTCATCTTAATCCACTCCGGGCAGGACTTGTGCATACACTTAAAGAACTGGATAGCTATCCCTGGTGCGGCCATGCCGTAGTCATGAAGCGGCTGAAAAACGACTGGCAGGATTG
>JAFGCP010000338.1 GCA_016932595.1 Deltaproteobacteria bacterium | reverse complement strand
TCGATCCGCCTGCCAATAGTCCCCTTGCCCCTGCTGCGGAACGCTTGGGAGAAATAGTTCCCTGGTTCATCAATAATGCCCTGATACACTATCTCTCCCCGCGCGGCCTTGAGCAGTACTCCGGCGGGGGCTGGGGCACGCGCGACGTGTCTCAGGGGCCTGTGGAAATGCTGCTTTCGCTGGGCCGCTTTGAGCCGGTGCGCGATATCCTGCTGCGCCTGTTCAAGCAGCAGAACACCGATGGCGACTGGCCCCAGTGGTTCATGTTCTTTGACCGGGAGCGGGGCATCCGGCCGGGCGACTCCCACGGCGATATCGTGTACTGGCCCGTGCTGGCTCTGGCCCAGTATCTTCTGGCGACTGAAGATGCCGGGCTGCTTGATGAAAAAATCCCCTTCTTTCACCCCGAGGGTGACCAGAAGGCCGAACAGGCCTCTTTATGGCAGCATGTGGAGTGGGCCCTTGCCGTCATGCAGGAACGGGTCATTTCCGGCACGAACCTTGCCGCCTATGGCAATGGCGACTGGAACGACTCGCTGCAGCCCGTGCAGCCCGGCATGCGCCAGCACCTGTGCAGCGCCTGGACCGTGACGCTCAATTACCAGACCCTTATGACGCTTGCAGCCGCGCTGAGCCGCCTTGGCCGCAATGACCGCGCAGCCGCATTCGAGTCAGCGGCGAGCGCTATTCTTGACAGCTTCCAGAGCATCCTGATCGTTGATGACACCATAACCGGTTTTGCCTATTTCCGTGACGGCAGCCGCATCGAGTATCTGCTGCACCCGCGCGACAAGGAGACCGGGCTTTCCTACAGCCTGCTGCCCATGATACATGCCGTCATTAACGGCATGCTCTCGGTGCAGCAGGCAGACTTCCATCTGGACATCATCAAAAAGCACTTACTCGGCCCCGACGGCGCCCATTTGTTTGACCGGCCAATACAGTATCACGGCGGGCCGCAGACCTATTTCCAGCGGGCTGAAAGCACCACGTTCTTCGGCCGGGAAAACGGCCTCATGTACACCCATGCCCATCTGCGCTACGCTGAAGCGCTCGCTCATTTCGGCGATGCGGAGGGCTTTTTCAAAGCCCTGTGCATGGCCAACCCCATAGCCATCAGCGACCTGGTGCCGCCGGCAACCCTGCGCCAGGCCAACTGCTACTACTCAAGCTCCGACCCGGCATTCGCCGACCGCTATGAGGCATATGAGCAGTATGAAAAGGTAAAAAGGGGCGAGGCGCCACTTGACGGCGGATGGCGCGTCTATTCCAGCGGCGCGGGCATCTGCGTGCGGCTGATCATACAAAACTTTTTGGGCCTGCGCTGGGAAACAGCCCGGCTCGTCATCGATCCGGTTATGCCCAAAGCTTTAGACGGCCTTCGTGTCGGGCTGCAGCTTGCAGGCAAACAGTTTGACATAACCTATCGCATTGAAAAAACCGGCTGGGGCCCGACAGGGGTGAACCTCAATGGCGCAGACCTGCCCTTTACGCGGGCCGCCAACCCCTATCGCACCGGCGCGGCACACATCGATATGGCTGCGGTACGTGAGCGCCTGACCGGAACTGCCAACCGAATCACAGTGCTGCTTGGGTGAGAAATACGGGCCGGACTCGCGGGATATATGCTACCTGACATTATTGAGCGCTATCTGATTGAGATCATTCTTTTAGGCGGTTTTTTTCTTGCCGGGCCGCTTGCGCGAATCATTGCAGACTCGGTTAAAGATGCAACCGCAGAGGAAAGAGATCAGAGCTTCACCGCCATACGCTCGATTTTCAGAATGCTATTTGCCGGGCTTATTGCTCTGTCGCTGCTGCTGTTCAAGATCTTGCTGCCCCCGGTATAAACCGCAGCCAGACAATGAGGCGTGCTTTTCGTACGCCGCAGTGAAGCACGATGAGCCCAACGCAGCAGATGGGCATTTTTCAACAGCCGGCTAAAACTTCACCACCACCATGGCAGGGCACTGGCCGAAGGTAAAGCCGTCAGCTTCGAAAGCCTCCATTGCCTCGCCATTGACTTCAACAGAGCGAATCGGTCGCGGCAGGGGCGGCTTGACCGTGATGCCTCCCGGCGGTACTGCCAGAGTTCCCGTAAGGCTCAAACACATGGTGTCTGCATCCTCAAGGCTCAAAGAATAGGAAAGCTTGCCGTAAAAAGTCGACAAATTTTCAACCCCGATCGGAGAGCCGTATGACAGCCATTTATAGGGAAGCCCTGCCGCCAGCACCAGCGACTGGTCTGCCTCGCGCTCATAGGCGAACAGGCTGCAGGCAGACAGAATAAACTCGGCGCTGATCCAGGTATGGGGCAGGTCACCCATAAAGCTCGGGCTTTCGGGGTCGAACCAGGTTATCTCGGGCCACTGGTTCCAGGGGCCGATGCGCTGATCCTTAATCAGATAATGAGCCAGCTCAACGGCCTCCGTGCGCTTTCCAAGCCGCACCAGCGCTCCTATGATGCGCACTTCGTAAGCGGTATAATTGTTCCAGCTGACCTTGCCGCCCGACCGCGTCAGAAACAGGTCAAAATATTTTTCAAATGTCCTGCGGGTTTCAGCCGCGGGCAGGAGCTCAAGCTGATCCAGAAGAGCTACGGCAACGGCGATTGCTGTCGGATCAAAATCCCCCAGCTCGACTGAGCCGGGCAGAAAATCAATGCCGTGATGAGCTATGGCTGCGGCAAGCGATGCCTGCACGCTTTTGATCAGAGAGTCGTGCTCGTGCTGCAGGCGCGCAGCCTCATACTGATCGCCCAGAATTTCTACCATACGGGCAGCATCCCGGTAGCCGCAAATCGCCCAGAAATCATCCCAGTAGGCATGCACGGGATGGGCCATATAGCCCTCATGGCTCATGGATTCCGGCAGCAGGCCGTAATATGCCTGCTTCCCGGGCTGCCGGTACTCATCGGTCAGGCGCTGTGCGCGCAGATTTTCCATGCAGCCCAGCGTTCTGGCAACGGCGGGCAGCATTTCCTCAAGAAAAGGCCTGTCGCCCGTGAACCGGAAATATTCCATGACGCCGAAAATAAACTGGCCATAGGCATCGTATTCCGGCAGCCATTCGGAGCCCTCGGCATCGGTGCAGTCAGGGATGGTGCCGTCTTCTGCCTGAAAACCGGCATACCATCTGATGAAATCCCGCAAGGCATCTGTGCAGCCCACCCGCAGAAGAGCCGCTCCCATAACCACGCCGTCGCGCAGCCAGGAGCGGCAGTAGCGCCGCGGGCCGGGATGCAATGCGGGGCCATCGCGGTTAATACGTATATGAGCTGCTGCGGTTTTAACCGTACAGGCAAGACGGCGCAGATGCAGCGGAACAAAAATTTCAAGCGAACCGGCCTCCTGCTCCTCCCAGCTCTGTAAAGCACGGGCGAACCGCACAGGCCCGGGCTCACTTTTAAGTGCGGCTATGCAGGTATCGCCGTCGGGAACAGCACCGAACGGGACGCCAACATAGACCTCCTGGGCGCTGCCCGGAGCAAGATTCAAGTTAAACAGCAATGCGCCGGAGGCATACCCAAAGTTATCATGAACCTCTGTGCTGTCAGGCAATTCGCCTGATTTTAAATACCGGGTCACCGAACCCCTGTCAAACGGCGACGCACCGAAACCTGCCGGAGAGCTCAGAGGAACTATTGCCTTAGAGCCGTTTACCCAGACCGCTTCATCATGGAAGGCCAGGTCACGAACCTGTACAACGCCTCCTAACTCCCGCCAGTGCTGCCATGTCGGGTTTACCTGAAATGGCCGGACAGCGGCAAAAAGCCGCACCAATTGAGTCTCGCGGCTTGTATTCTGAACGCAGTAACATATATACAAAACGGGCCGGCCGGTCTGGCCGGAGGCAAACGCGGTGACCTTCATGACAAGGCCGTCCATGCGCCACTCGGAGGAGGGCATCGGCAGATACCTGTTCACCAGATCCTGGTTCAGCATCACATTAGCCCAGGTGACGAGCCGGTTTTTTACATACAGAAACGGCTCTATGGAAAATGCCCCCCGGTCAACCTCCACCATGCCCTCTTCATTAAACAGCGCCTGGCCGTTGCCATCTCCCGTCCCGGCGAGCGTCCAGTAGGTCTGGCGGCCCAGAAGATATTTGGGGTACTGCCCCGGAGGCTCCGCCTGGGCGATGCTGTGAAAAAAAGTATTGATGGAGCGCGACACCTCATAGGGCTTCACGCCGATATGCCTGATGCCGAAGCCGTTTTCCCCGGCACTTTGATACAGCCCGAGTTTTATATAACGGGACATGGCTGCCGGAAGATACACATAACTGCGGTCCGAGCCTGCCTGGCTTGTGGCATAGGCGGTCTTCCAGTCGGCGCCGTCGAGAGAGAGCTGAACATCGAACCGCAGCGGCTGAAGGCCCGGCTCCCAATCAATGACCAGCCCGCCGTATTCACGCTCCTGCTGAAAATCAACGAGAAGCCACTGGGGCTCATCGGCCGCAGCGCTTCGCCAGCCGGTTGCTGTCAGCGCGTCCAGTGCGTTCTGGGGCTCATGGCCCGGCAGCGAGGTTGAAGCCTGCGCCACCGGCAGTGCCCGGTAGGTGAGATCCTGAAAGCACAACTGGTCTACCCAGACCATGCCTTTGCCGCCCGGGCCTGCGGCAATGACCAGCTCGACAGCTTCGATGCTGCCTGCGGGGCCGCCGCCCAGAGGTCCCCAGGCAAACTCGATCTGGCTGTTGCGGATGGCAAGAGGCTGCCAGTCGGCTGGAAAATCGAAAGCCTCCACCCGGTAGCGCCAGACATTCTGACCCGAGGCATCGGCAAGCTTAAATTCCAGACTATTGGCCGGGGCAGTGCCGCGGATAGTAAAGCCGAACTTGTAGCTTTCGGGAAGCTGAAGCGGCAGCACTCTTCTCACGCCGACAAAGCCGCCGCCCCCGTGAAAATCGAAATCAAGGCGCATTGCATGGCCTCCGGGGCCTGCATCCGGCACGATGGCCACAGTCGCCTCTCCCGAGGCAAATGCCCTCCAGAGCGAAAGGTCGCCAAAATCATCAAGCACGTTTTCCTGCACAGCGCTCCTTGTCGTTCAGCATTGTCCTGTCAGCCGGGGCACTGCAGGCTTTATCCGCAGATATGGCCGTCTATAATTGACTTACAGGTCCAGACCCCGCCCCGCTCAAGCTCCAGCATCCTGTCGTAAAACTCAAGATGGGCCCCGCGCTCTTCAAAGGTGACAAAAGTTATTTTATGTTGCCGGAGCAGGTCCAGAACATATGCAAGGTGCTCCGGGTCCAGTGTGGCGCTCGGTCTCTCGAGGAATACGAAGCTCGGCCCCACCAGCAGCAGGCGCGCCACGATCAGCAGTTTCTGCTCGGCAAGGGGAAGAACATTTTCCCAGTGATGCCGGGTATCAAAACCCCC
>JAFGCP010000337.1 GCA_016932595.1 Deltaproteobacteria bacterium | reverse complement strand
TCCTATGGCCTCTCAACCGATGTCGATCTGAAGGGGTACAGCAATGAAGGTTCAGCAAAAGTCTATTACGGTCTTCGCGATGCCATCGACATGGCAAAGGCAAGCGGCTATGACAAAATAATTGTCGCGCCCTGCCACTGGAATTTCGACAACCTTGACACGGCACTTCGCATGAAGCAGCTTGCCAAGCTGCCGCTGACTCCCAAGGCGCTCATGGACAACGGCACCTTCGAGCACACGAGCTGCGAAAACGCCAGCGGCACTGAAGTGGCCTGCGATGATGCCGCTGCAGCCGCAAAAATAACAGTGGCGCCATCCTACAGCAAGCTGCCCGAGGAGTTCTCAACAGCCTATTTCGTCATGCTGCGGGGGGCGCTGGAGCGGTTCGGCCTGTACCCGCAGGATGAAAATCTTGAAACCGCGGCATACCGGCTCATCACCAAGAACAGGGGCGGCCTGCTCTTTGCCGGCAATCCGTTCAGCCCGCTGTTCAGGACATCCATAGTTATTCCGCGGGATCCCTATCCGGGGCAGCCCGAGAATTTAACCCCCGACAATGCCACTGCCGTCAATGACCCGAAGAATACCAAGGACTGCCTGTGGGAAGACACTGAAATTTCAATTGCCCTGCGCGCTAATCCTCCGGACATGCAGTCGGGCATAAAAGCGGCCGGTCCGGCAGTGCATTTCGGGCCGTACCGCACGCTTTTCAACCGCGATGTTACGGTACGGATACCGTACCGGTTTTTTGCCAGCCTGGGCAAAAAAGTAACCCCCTATATCTACAATCATGTCAGCGGCCAGTGGGATGCCCTGGAAGGACAGAGGACTGCAGGCGGCATGCTGAAATTCAAAACCAAGGTGCTGGGCCTGTTTCGGGCAGGTGTTGCCGAGTAACGGGATTCTTTTTTTGAAGTAAAAGCCGCAAAAAAGCATGGGGCTTCTTTGCGGCTTGTTTTATTAAAGACTAACTTTTTTGTCCTTTCCTGTGGTAAAAAAAAGATACGGGTGAACTGGAATATACCTGCAACCACTTGAGGAGATGCCGCGAAATGTTTCTCAGCAGCAAAATCGTCATCGACGCAACGCGGCAGCGGCCCGGATGTGTGCCCCGATGACAACCGCACTGCTTTGATGGAAAAAGCGCCGGGGGCCTTTGCGCTGGTGGATAAAAAATGGGATATGTATTAATATAAGTAATATAAAAAATAGAGTGCCTATTTATAGGCTATAATTATAGTGTTAACAGGGAAGGAGCGACCGTATGAATACAAAAAATAAAAAAATGTATCAATTCCTGAGTCTGCTGTGCCTTGCTGTTTTTGTATGCTCAGCCGCGACAGGATGCAACAGGGATTTGCGCGTCTATGAAACCGTCACGGGCGATGACGGCTCGAAGTGGGAGCAGGTCAGCAGGCCCGGCTTCGGCGATGAAAGCAATGTAAGCATCGTCTCCATGGCCGAATTTCAGGACAGCTTGTATGCCGTTACCAGAAATGACGACAGCGGTTTTGAAATCTGGAGCACCAACAGGTTTGGCCGGTGGGATAAGCTAAGGGTTCCTGACTTTACCAACAGTGTTTTTCACGACTTTATGAACAATGTCTGGGGCGACCTGATCGTTTTTCAGGATAAGCTGTATATTGCCGTATCGTCTGGCTTTCAGGGCTCCAGGCTATACAAAAGCGTGGGCTTTGAGATTTGGCGCTATGACGGCAGGAGGTGGGAGGCCGTAGTTTCGCACACCCTCGGGCCGCAGGTGGAAGGCAGAATAAGCTCCCTAGCAAGCTGCTCAGCCGGCGACGGCTCGTCAACAGCTGAATTTACGGATTCGGGTGCCAGCTGGACTGTCGACCAGTTCAAGGACGGCATACTCTGGATCACCTCGGGAGGGGGCAAAGGCCGCACTTTTGATATTGTCGGAAATACGGCAACTACCCTGACCGTTCAGCAGAATGAGACAGCCGGCACGGCTGAGGATACGGTTTGCGACAACCAGACCTTCACCGCAGACCCGCCGTTTCCGCCCTATACCGTCGGGACGATTGAGAAAAGGGATACCTATAAGATTATTAAAGGCGTGACCGCAAACGGTTTTGGCGAGCTGTGGAATAAAAGCATAGTTGATTTGGAAGAATATAATGGTGAGCTGTATGCTTCTGTCGGTTTCAACTACGAAAAGGGCGCCCGCGTCTGGAAATCCGCTGACGGAGCGACCTGGGAGCCCTCATCAGACTACAGCATGGGTTCCTATCACGGCTATGATCCTGAAGGAAATCCCTCCGGCATATGCCTTATACCCGGTTTGGAATCCCGCAATGGCCAGCCCGTATCGTCAAGCCTTCCGCGGTTCGGAAAACTCAGTGTGAATGGCGAGGAGACCCTGCTTATCGGCGGCACCGGCACCGGCGGCTGCAATGGCCGCGGCCTGCGCATTTTCCGCCTCTCGGATAATGACAGCTGGCAGGCAATTGTGGATTATTTCGTCGATACCAATGACAACGGCACCAATGAAAACGGTATCGGCGATGATGGAAGTTCAGGCGCTGGATTTACCTCCTCTAATTTTCAGGCCTGGAGCTGGGCAATGTATGACGACAAGCTTTTCACCGGAATCGGACGGCTTACCGGCGGTCGCATGATGTACACAGCTAATGCTGATCCGGCTGACGGCAACTGGCAGTATGCCGTGGGCGGGGATGCGGCTGAGCCTGAGGGCTTCGGCTATAATCCCAATATCGTATTAAATATTTTTACTCTCAACAGCACAACGCTTATTGCGGGTACGAGTGAGGATGAAAGCTTTGCCGCTCCGGTCATTGATGAGCAGCGCGGCGCTGATATCTGGTGGGCAACCGGTGCATCCGACAATTTGACCTGGACCCAGGTCACCAAAGACGCTTTCGGCGACCAGACCATCATTCAGTTTGAAGCTCCCCGGCTGTTTTTCGATGATCAGTTCTTTATTTCGGCTTCAAGCTATGGCCCATCAACCCCCCTGAATGGCGGCCGCGAAGGCTATACCGGCGCTAAAGTATACCGCCTGGCGTCCGAATTAAAATAAGACTGCGCCAGCAATAAAAAAGGCCTGCACAATGCGGGCCTTTTTTATTGCTGCAGTAAACGCTGCATCGAAGCAGTTCCCTGTTGTTTATTCGGTTTCCGCAAAATAAAGTTTTGTGCCTTGATTTTCTAAAGCTTTCTGTTACTTATAGTAGTAAACTATTTGTGCTCAACGTATTCACCTTCTCAAGGAGTATGCATATGCATACAGGCTATATGGGCGCCATTCTGCGGGTAAATCTGTCAACCGGCATTGTCACCCGCGAAGCTCTTGCCGATGACATGGCGCGCACATTTATCGGCGGCAGAGGCTTTGGCGCAAAGATTTTTTTTGATGAAATCACGCCCGGCATAGATCCGCTCT
>JAFGCP010000336.1 GCA_016932595.1 Deltaproteobacteria bacterium | reverse complement strand
TTCATGCTGTAACAAAAAGCTCCCGACGGGTCCCGAACAGTTACATCCTGGCCCTCAGCCGTCATTGTGGCGCCGCTGGTATAGTGATACGTGACGATTTCATTATCGACGGACCAGCACTCCTGACACTGCAGGTATTCGGCGCAGGGCAGGCCGAAATCCCCACACGGTATACATACAACTTTTGGCTTGCAGGCTGTTTGAGTCAGCATTGCCAAACACATCACGGCACATGCGAAAACAATAAAAAATAATTTTTTCTTCGCCAACATAGTACCCTCCCTTAAAAAATTTATGAAAATCCATACTCTCTTTGCTAATATACTCGAAAAATGGGGCTAGTAAAAGTATTAATACCAGCAGCAAATTATTTACAGATCAAGCAGGCTCTGCTCGGGAAACGGGGACAGCGCCCTTTTCAGCACCCCGTGCACAAAGGATATGGCGATGCCGTAATTGGTGATGGGCACATTCCGGGATTGCGCATCGCCGATGCGCGCCAGCATCTCCTGGCGGTTGATCATGCACCCGCCGCAGCTGATGACCAGGGCGTACTGCGCAATATCCTTATCCACCAGCGGCCCGGCATTGGTTTCAAAAATGATATTCTTGCCCGTATAGCTGCGTATCCAGCGGGGCAGCTTTACCCGTCCGATATCATCGGGCATGGGATGATGGGTGCAGGCCTCGAGAATAAGCACCCTGTCGCCGTCCTGCAGGCTGTCGATCCGGCGCACGCCGCGCACGAATTCCGCCAGGTCGCCTTTTTGCCGCGAAAAAAGGATCGAGAAGGTCGTAAATTTGACATCATCGGGGATATCGCCCGAGACTTTCAAAACAACCTGCGAGTCACATATTACCAAGGCGGGTTTTCTATTAAGCCCTCGCAGCGCATACTCTATTTCGCGTTCCTTGGCAGTAACGGCCACGGCATCATTATCAAGAATATCGCGGATGACCTGCACCTGCGGCAATATGAGCCTGCCTTTTGGCGCCCCGAGGTCAATCGGAACAATCAACAGCACAATATCACCATGGCTTATCAGGTCGCCGATAATCGTTTCGCGCTCAACGACTATGCTGCTGCCTGCCTCTATGATAAGCTTCTTCGCCGTATCGATATTATCGCCAGTACGGCATGAAATGGCTGCATACGGTACACCAAGCGCTGCGACCTCTTCGATCTTTGCCGGGTCAGCCTGAATCCGGTCACTTTTATTGAAGACTACAACCACAGCCCTGCCCTGCGCCTGCAGTTCACGGATCAGCGCTGCATCATCCGCATCAAAATCATCCCCTGTCGTGACAAGCACGGCAAGATTAATTTTACGGATGATCTGGCGCGTGCGCTCCACGCGCAAAAGGCCGAGCTCGCCCGTATCGTCAAGTCCTGCCGTATCATAGATATAGACCGGCCCGATGCCCGAGATCTCCATGGTCTTGCCCACAGGGTCTGTCGTGGTGCCCGCCACATCGGATACGATGGCTGTGCTCTGGCCGGTCAAAGCATTAATAAGAGAGGACTTGCCCACATTGCGCTTGCCGAATATCCCTATGTGCAGCCTGTTGCCGACCGGTGTCGTATTCATTTTTTTATTCCCATCATGCGTATGTTTTCAGCAGACAGCAGGCGGTCGAGCTCCTGCTCTGACAGAAGAGTATCGGCAAGAATGAGCTGCCGCAGGGACTGCTTTGTCGCACGGTGCTTCAGGTACAGCTGCGAAGCAGCCTCATGGCCGATAGACTGAGCAAGACAGGTCACCACGGCAATGGAATCGGAAAGATGGGCAGCTATAGTTTCCCTGTTGAGTTCAAGGCCCTCAACTGCTTTTGTGCGCAGGCGGTTGACGGCAAGCTCAAGACTTCGCATAGTGTCGAGCATGAGCGTTGCCGCAAGGGGATAAAACTGGTTCAATTCCAGATTCCCGAGCCCCGCGGCCTGGGCGATGACGCTGTCATGGCCCATCACCAGAAGCGCTGTCTGCGATACGAACTCAAGAATAACCGGGTTGACCTTGCCCGGCATGATGGAGGAGCCCTCCTGCACGGCCGGCAGCATAATCTCGGCAAAACCGCCGGAAGGTCCCGATGACAGCAGGCGCAGGTCTTCGGCTATTTTCAAAAGATTCACTGCGAGGGTTTTTAAAAGACCGGACACTTCAACAACACTGTCAAGGTTCTGGGTTGCCTCGACCATATTCTCAGCCCGTGTAACCGACTGGCCGGTCACAACCCGCAACTTTTCAATGACTGAAAAGATATATTTCTGCGGAGCCCCGAATCCCGTTCCAATGGCAGTACCCCCGAGGTTAACAACCTTGATGCGCTCGCGGGCTTTAAAAATGCGCCACCGATCCCGCCCGATTGCCTCGGCATAGGCGGCAAACTGCATGCCCGCGGTCATGGGCAGGGCATCCTGCAGTTCCGTTCGACCGAGGCGCACCACGTCGCTGAACTCGCGCTCTTTTTCCTGCAGCGCCTGCTGCAGGGGCACAAGGCCTGTTTCGAGCTGCTCAAGATAGATAAGCATGGCAATGCGCAGGGCTGTGGGATAGGTGTCATTGGTTGACTGGTGCAGGTTGACATGCTCGAGAGGATGGATGAATCCGTAATCGCCTTTGGCCCTGCCGGCCCGCTCCAGGGCATGGTTGGCAATCACTTCATTAACATTCATGTTAAGCGACGTGCCCGCCCCGCCAGCCAGGGGATTGACGATAAAATCGTCACAAGCATTTCCGGCAAGCAGCAGATCGATGGCCGCAATGATGTGGCCTGCCTTCTCCGCATCGAGATACCCCAGCTCGCGGTTGGCAAGGGCAGCGGCTTTTTTCACCTGCAAATACGCCCGCAGAAAAACCGGATCATGCCTCTGCCCGGAGTCGCCGAAATTTTCGCGTGCCCGTTGCGTGTGAATGCCGAAATAGCAGGCATCATCGATCTGCAAAGCACCCAGAAAATCATGTTCCGTTCGCATGGCGGGCCTTATATTTTTGTTTGTGTCTTGCCGGGTTTGCGCTAGAATCACTTCGATACTAAGCCAATACGGCTTCAGAGTCAAGAAACAGGAGTTGTCCATGGAGAATGCCGAAGTCGGCCCGCCCGACACCGCCGAGTCAATAGACCTGACAAAACTCAGGCGTGACCACTATCCGAACATTGCCCTCACCCGCTTTCTCAATGTCAATTATGTGCATGCCAAAACCGGCGACGGCGGCGATATTTATGTGACCCGCCACGGCCTGCCTTTCATCGGCCACATGGAGCCGGAAAACTGGTACACGGCCAAATGGTTCAAGGCAAACCGTGAAAAACTGGCCGGCACAAGCACCGTCTATAAGGTAAAAACCAAACCCGTCGACGGCAAATCGCTTGACATGGTCGTCAAGTGGTGCCGCATGGGTCAGGATGTGCCGCTGGAAACCAAAATAATCGAGGACGTGCTGCGGGCCGAATTCAACAGCCCCTTCGAGGAATTTTCCCTGGTGGAGGAGCTGCGCGCCAACAGCTATGGCCCGGCCGACCTGAAAATACTGCTCCAGAAGCCCCTGGCCGTCTATGTGCCGCCCGAGCGGCTCCAGCTATGGCAGACCGGCCGCTCCAAGGCCAAAATCATGAGCAAAATAGCCAAGCACCCCGGCATAGAAATTGACATCCTTCGTCAGTATATTCTTATCTACAAGTGGGTGCGGGGGCTGAATGCTGTGGCGGCTTTCGACCAGGCCGGCCTGCCTCCCGAGCAGCTGTCGGCATTCACGCAGCAGGTCATCAACGACCTGCGCCTCAAAGGCTACCGCGTGCTTGATCAGAAGCCGGCCCACTTCATTATGCGCCCGCGGCCCGACGGCTCTCTCCCGAAACGGCGCGGCAGCCGCATACCCTATGCCCTTGTTGATTTCGAGCTGCTTGAGCGAATGCCCGAGCATGAAGAGCAGGTAAAGGCATCGCGCCGCGGCAGCTACCTGGTGAAGCAGCGCGACCGCTTCCGGGACGATATGCCGAAAATATGGCCGCAGCACCTGCGGCCCATGACGATCATGGGCGTTGACTACGTGTATGGCTTCACCGAGAGCACAAGCGGCCACCTGTGGGTGGCGGGGCATGACCCGGACCTGTTCGACTATTTCCAGCCCGAGCGCTGGCGCAAGACTCCCCGCACCAGGCTTTCGCCCACAGACGACATTTTTTACACCAAAACAAAAGACAATATAAACATCGTCTGGAAAGTCTCAAAAGTGGGTGAGCTGCCGGATGCGGGCGCTGCTCCTGACGCCAGGATACAGGAGTGCGGCTATAACAGCCCCTTTGAGGAATTTTCCATTGCCTTCGATCTGACGCGGCGCGGCATAGCGACCATCTACCCGCGCGCAATCTACAAAACAGGCCTCACGGCCGATACGGGCTGCATTGCCGACAGGCGCAGGTATGAGTCGCATGCCGGCATACTGACACCTGAAGGCCTGCCCGTCCTGCAGATGGACCATGATTATATTACGGTCTGGGGATTCTGGAACGGACCCGATGAATCGCTTGCGGAGCACGATGGCGTCTTCTATACCGGCATCAGTGCGGCAAATGCCCTGCGCCGCGGAATCATTACCGGACGCGAGCATGACCGCCTCATGCAGCGGCTGCAGCGGCTGCTTGCGGAAAGCGGCATGGAAAACCCGAGCCTTAAAGGCAATCATGTGCTGCTGTCGCTCAATCCGCGGGGCGAGCTCATGCGCGACAGCGAAGGGGAGCTGGACATCAGGCTGTGCAACTTTGAAACCATGCAAAGGATCGCTGCGGCCTGAATCTGAACATGCAGCCGGAAAAGAATGCCGGAGCTTACTGCTCCAGCGTCAGCACCACGGGCGCCGTGCATGAGCTGATGCTGATCGAGCCTCCTGCTTCAGGCGCCACGGGGTCGTCGCGCTCATCAATGACGCACACCTCCAGGGTGGGATCATGAGGGTAGATTGCCGCCAGCTTGTCCGCGGAAAATGTCAGGCTGCCCGACGAGTCATTCTCCATGGTCGATTCTACGGAAAAGGCTTTGATTGAGTCCTCGTCGACATACCTGAGCCAGGCCGCCACCCGCATGTTCTGCACGGGCTCCCCGGTCGTCCATTCGATCACCAGCGGCTGCGAGACCGGCACGCTCGCCGGGACAGGCTCCAGGATCAATTCGGGCGGCAGGGTGAGGCTGTTTTCATAGGTTTGCCCGTCATTGTTCACATAGGACAGCTCATATTTTTTTTGGTACTCGGTCTCCGTGTCCGCCGGCACTACGCGCTGGTAATAGAGGCTGTTGATGATGGTGCGCTTTGCCTGCATGGTCAGCCCGTCAACCGCAACCGAGCTGTTTCCGTCAAGCTGCAGGTAGGTGGTCCCGAATGTGAATGTCGCGCTGAAGGTGATATCTTTGGTCTCGGCGCTGTAGACCGCGCCGTAGCTGGTCTTAATCCGGTCCTGCGATACATCCGATGAATTTTCAACGGCGCAGCCGCACACAAAAAGCCCCACTGCGGCAAGAAGCAGCTTTTTCATGCACTATTCCCCTTTTGCGTGATTGTCATGAGTGAAAAGTATGGTTGCAGGGCAACCATAAAACGTTAGAGGCTCCATGTCAATACCTATGAACTGCGCGGCAGGCTTATTCCGGGCAGGCCGCAGGGCGGAAGGCTTTCAATCGTCACACTTTGGGCATACATGGTCATTCACCATCAAGCTACCAATCTCCCACCTCATCTGTCAGCCAAATAGAACCGTTGCCCCCTCTTTTTTCCTGACCAACTCGCGGATTAAAACAATCTAATCCTGCTTTAACGTTTATTTAATGATTCGTGTGTTAAAAGTAGTGTAGATATTTGATACTGAACGGGAAAGATCTTTTGATGTAGTTGCTGATAGTGCAGAGAGGGTGTTCCTCCCTTTCATCCTTTATGCACAAATCATTAATCTGAACAGGAAAGGTGATGTGTCAGTAAAGGCAGTACAAAATTCCTCATGGTAGTGCAGGGTGTATGTTTACCCCCCTTTTCATGCATCCTGCACTCCCTCCTCCCTCAAAATATTTTCTCATTCCGATACATATACTGTTTCCTTCTGGAAATAACCGGGGCAGATTCCGGAACGACCCCTATTGGCTCCCCACTTAAAGGGCGCTGGCCCCTTTATCAATTCATATTTTCATGGACGTCCCCTAGTTGGCCCTAATTGCAATTTCGCTAGCGCCTGATTTGTCGATACATGCTTTGGCTATTATATCTGTCTGAAGTTCGATACCTTCTCGGTTTCTAAAAACATAACCACCGAATTAATCGGGGACAGCCACTAGTTTAGCTCTCCCTTCCATCCCTTTTTTATCTCACCACATACACCGCGCGTTTTTCTTTGGCAGTAAATCCAATTTTCCGGTTCGGTTTATCTTCAACCGCCAGCAGATGGTCCAGCGTTTCAAACACGATGTGAAACCGGTCATTGGTCTGGCGCTTCAATTCATCAAGTTCCTGCCTGATATCTTTACTTATTAAAAGAATTTGTCTGAAGCGTGTAAAGACTCTCATAATTTGAATATTTACCTGGATGGCTTGTTTGCTGTTAAGCACGCTGGACAGCATGGCAACGCCCTGCTCAGTGAATGCAAAGGGAAGGTACTTTGAATGAACACCTCTGTTTAAGGTGCCAGACTGGCACCTTAAAGATTCATATTCACTTGATGTAAATACGAACATAAAGTCGGTAGGGAATCGGTCGATGTTTCGCTTAACGGCTCTTTTCAGTTGCTTGGTCTCTATGCCGTAAAGTTCCGCAAGATCTCTGTCGAGCATTACCTTCTGCCCGCGGATCAGGTAGATTTTATTCTCGATCAGTTCAACCGGAACCGGTTGTTTAGAATCCCCCATAATCCCCGCCTTCTTGGATGCGCTGACTTCCGAATCTTTTATAACGCGTTCTTTTTGCCTGCCTTTGTTTTAGCGATAAAATTTAATATTTTGTAAATCTATAAAAAACAGCGCTCTCTGTCAAATAGAATAAAAAAGTTTATGGTTTAAAGTTCAAGGATTCAAAATTCATGATCCCGGATCCAAGATTAAAAAAAGCAGAAAGACAGACTGCAAGAATGCTGTCGCTTACACTCCGCAAAAAAACTCCATGGCCTCATGCCCGGCAGCCTGCACTACACACATACAGCGTAAAAAAAAGCGCCGGAGCTGTATGCTCCGGCGCTGCCAATTTCCATAATAAAACAAAGAGACTCTTAATACCCCCCGCGGCTCTTGAATCCGCCGCCACCCGGGCGCCTGCGGTCGCCGCCGCGATCGGTCTGCGGACGGGCCTCATTGACCACAATACCCCGGCCATACAGCGGAGCATTATGCATTGTCCGGATGGCTTCCTGCGCGCCCGCCTCCGTTGCCATTTCAACAAAACCGAAACCCTTTGACTGACCCGTGAATTTGTCAAAAACAATATTGACCGAAACGACTTCTCCGGCTTCCGAAAAGCGTTTCTGCAAATCTTCCGTCGTTACTTTATAGGACATATTACCCACATACAACTTCGTACCCATACAACTCTCCTTTTCTGTGTTTACCGTTACCCGGAGGCTGCCGCCCTCTGATGCGGTGCTGCACCATAAACATGTTCCGGACATTATAGAATACTCAAGAGCGCATCTCTGAGCGGAAGGTGCATTCCCGACCGATCTGATTGCTCAAAAAAAAACCCTTGAGGGTTTACTATTTTAAACCCGCAGGGCTATGCTGTGATAAGGCGGACTTAAAATTAAAAAAATAAAAAGTGTTATTTTTAATACTTTTACACAAATACAAAAATCTGTCAATCTAAAAACAGTGCGGAAGCAGCTTGCCAAACGAAAAGCTAATAGGCCATGACAATTCATTTTGGCAGTTTCCCACTGTAGGAGCGGCTTCAGCCGCGAAACGATCGCCCATACATGCGCTCCTACAAAGCGGACACACTACATACTTTAAAATGTCACGGTCCACTAGCCTAAACACGCACAACAAAGCTGCCGGCCATCTTGTCATGCCAGCCCTGCCTGCGGCTGTCAAAGGCAATCCAGACAAAACCGAGGCCCGCACACAGAAGGCTGATAAACGATCCGAAATACCGCACCGTTGCCAGGGCAAAGCCGATGGCGCCGCCATCGCGGCCCACCACCTTGAGGCCCAGAGCAAGCTTACCGACTGTCTGCCCTGAGAGGGCATGAAAATAGATGAAGTAAAATGCTTTAAGTATCGTGTTTGCCACAAGCTGGGGAATCAGCAGCGCTTTGGCGGGGTCTTCAATTTCAGGCGCAATATACCCTACAATGCCAAGGCCTGCGCCATAGACAAGCATGGAAACAAAACCGAGCACGATGCCGTCGAGCATACAGGCCCAGAAACGGCGCCAGAAGCCGCCATACAGGACAGACGCCGCAGCCCCTGCCGGGGCGGCAGCGGTCCGCACCTCAAGAGATGCGCCACAGTGAAAGCACAGCTCATCATGCTCAGCATTTAAACATCCACACCGTTGGCAGCGCATACTACGATATCCGTTCTATCCGATTGTACCTTTTTCATAACCAATAATTGCAAGCACGGCAAGGGGCGCTGTCTCGGCTCGCAGTATTGTTGAGCCGAGCCCTGCTGCAGTAAAACCATGCCTGCGGGCAAGTTCCGCCTCGGCATCAGAGAATCCGCCCTCAGGGCCGACCACAAAAACAATGTCTTTCAGGCCGCTGCGCCCTGCAAGCAGGCTGCCGAAGCCAACGGCCTTTTCCTGTTCCCACAAAAATACTTTAAGAAAACCGTCAAAAAAGCCTGCCAGAACTTCTTCAAAACTGCCAGCCTGATCGACCACCGGCACCCGGCGCACACCCGACTGCTTGACTGCCGCTATGGCAATCTGCTGCCAGTGATGCTGCTTGTGCGCAGCCTTGTCCCTGTCCCAGCGGGGAATGCAGCGCGAGGAAAAAAACGGTATGATGCGGCAAACGCCAAGCTCCGTGCTTTTTTGCACGATCAGGTCCATCTTCTGGGACTTGAGCACCGCCTGAACAAGTACTACCTGAGGCGCGTCAGGGCTGCCGGAGGCAAATGTTTCGGTAATCCGAACGGTAACGGTATCGGCAGAACGTTCTGCAATCACACCGCTGTAGGCAGCACCCGTTGCATCAAACAGCACAATTTCGTCATCACGCTTCAAACGCAGCACCCGGACGATATGCCGCGCTTCCTCACCGGTCAGGGTAACTGTTGCGGCAGCAGGCGGGCGGTCTAAATAAAAACGGCGCATGATAGCCTTTCAGGCTGAAGTATATAGACTGTAGGCTGTAGGCTATAGGCTGTAGGCTGGAAGTTTTTATTTTTTTGCAGACTACATGTCTACAGCCTAAACCCCAACAGGATCACTGCCTCAGCAATTACTTTGGGCCTTTACATACCACAGTTTTAGTGATAAAAAAAATATTCTCTAACAATCAAACAAAGTATCCGGAATATCTCAATATTTCAACTTGTTGCAGGAGTGAGGGCCATGAAGGTTCTGGTTGTAGGCAGCGGCGGGCGCGAGCATGCCCTTGTCTGGAAAATAGCGCAAAGCCCGAAGGTGACAAAAATTTACTGCGCGCCGGGCAATGCGGGCATAGCAGGCTGTGCAACCTGCGTCGATATCGCCGCAGACGACATCGACGGGCTGAAAAAATTCGCCGTCGATAATGAAATCGGCCTCACGGTGGTAGGCCCGGAGCTGCCCCTCACCCTGGGCATAGTCGACAGTTTCGAAAAAGACGGCCTGCGCATATTCGGCCCCAATGCCGCAGCAGCACGCCTTGAGGGAAGTAAAAAATTCGCTAAAGAAATCATGCGGGAAGCCGGCATACCCACGGCGGACTTTGCCGTATTTACCGCTGCTGAAGAGGCAAAAAAATATATCCATGAAAAAAACCAGCCTTTGGTGGTAAAGGCCGACGGCCTTGCCGCAGGCAAGGGCGTATTTCCCTGCCGGACCGCTGCGGAAGCCGCGGCTGCCGTTGACCGCATTCTTACCAAAAAGGAATTCGGCGATGCGGGCACGGTGATCGTTCTTGAAGACTTTCTCGAAGGCGAAGAGGCATCATTCATCTGCTTTACCGACGGCGCAACCATCGTGCCCCTGCCCTCATCGCAGGATCACAAGCGCATCTTCGACAATGATGCAGGGCCCAACACGGGCGGCATGGGCGCCTACTCGCCGGCTCCGGTAGTAACCCCTCAGGTGCATGAGCGCACCATGGAGACAATCATGAAGCCCCTTATGCTGGCATTTGCTGCACAGGGCATTCCCTTCAAGGGCATTGTCTATGCCGGGCTGATGATCAAGGACGGCATGCCCCGCGTGCTTGAATTCAACATGCGCATGGGAGATCCTGAAACCCAGCCCATTCTGTTCAGGCTCAAAAGCGACCTGGTCGAGCTCATGGAGGCAGCCATCGACGGCAGGCTCGCGCAGATCGATGTGCAGTGCGACCCCCGGCCCGCGGTCTGTGTGGTCATGGCGGCAGGCGGCTATCCTGACGCCTATGCAAAAGGGTATCCCATCAGGGGCCTTGAGGATGCCGCGAGCGTGCCTGACACCTTTGTGTTTCATGCAGGCACTGCCCTCAAAAACGGCGGCATTGTGACCAGCGGCGGACGCGTGCTCGGAGTAACCGCCCGGGGAGCGACCATTCAGGATGCCGTTGCCGCAGCGTACCGCGCAGCCGGGCGCATCGGCTGGGAAGGCGTCCAGTACCGAAAAGACATTGCACGGAAAGCGTTCGGCAGATGAAAACGCAATGGCTTGAACAGCGAAAAGATATTTTTGTCCGCAACCTCGTGCAGGATTTTTTGACTGCAAAGCACTATTTTGACGATGTGCGGGCGCAGTATAAAAAAAAGGGCTCGCTGCCCTACAGCATGCTTGATGTGTGGGTCGGAACGGAAACAGACAAGGGGCCTCTGTGGAGCCTCAAGGAGCAGAGCCACCGCCTCTACCGCAAAAACCGCCCGGCAATAAGCTTATATGAAAATCTTTTCGACTGGGTGGTCGGATCGATTTTTCACGAATCCATGAAGCTCAAAGAAGATATTTATCAGATAGAATCCTACAAGCCCCTGCTGGAGCTGGGCCTGAGCGACAATTCAGCGCATCAGGAAATTGCCAAAATAATCCAGGAGTATTACGCCCTTATCGACCGCGCGAGCAGCAGCCTGAAGGAGGAAATTGAAAGCATTGATGAGCTGTTCACCAAAGGGCTTCTGCATCTTCGCGCCATGATCGTTGCCTATAAAAACAACGCCCTGCTGCTGCGTTTTTTAATCGATAATAAAAAGTCGACAGAAGCAGTATTCGGGCCGGGCGCACTGCAGCAGATACTCCAGGACATGTTC
>JAFGCP010000335.1 GCA_016932595.1 Deltaproteobacteria bacterium | reverse complement strand
TTAAGGGCGTATTTATTAAGGGCCGCTCTCCGTTTAAAAAAATCTGCTCCATCCTTGACCTGAACAATCTCCCCCAGCCCGATCCGGCGCTGTGGCCCTGCCCCAAGGAAGGGCGGCAGGATCTGTGGCTGCCGTTCCAGACGCGCCGCGGCTGCCCGCTTGCGTGCAGCTACTGTTCAACAGCCAGTATTGAAGGCACTACCCTTCGCAAGCGTGAACCGCTGGCTGTGGCGGAGCACATCCGAAGCCATGCTCAGGCAGGATTTACGCGTTTCTACTGCACCGACAACACCTTCAACCTTCCTGCGGAGTATGCCCGCGACCTGTGCCGGGCCTTTATCGATGCAGAGCTTAACGTTAGCTGGACCTGCATTGTCTATCCGTACAAAATCGATGAACCTCTGGTTGCCGACATGGCCCGGGCAGGCTGCATTGAGGTTTCACTGGGGTTTGAAAGCGGCAGCCCGGCAATGCTTAAAAATATGCGTAAGCGGTTTTCTCCTGATGATGTTCGGCAGGCGGCAGAGCTTTTTAAAAAGCATCGCATACGGCTCAATGGTTATTTGATGCTGGGCGGGCCGGGTGAAACGCGCGATACCGTGCTGGAAAGCTTTGCCTTTGCCGACTCTCTGCCCCTTGATTTTCTTAAGATCACCACCGGCATACGCATCTATCCCGATACCGAGCTTGCCCGCATTGCGGTGTCTGAAGGAGTCGTTGCAGCCGATGATGGTCTGCTGCTGCCGCGTTTTTATTTTGCAGAAGGACTTGAGGGCTGGTTGCAGGAAGAGATAACCCGGTGGGCCGCTTCGCGACCGCACTGGCAGGGGTAGGGGGAGCAGGGTTCAGGGATCAGGGGGCGGGGTTCAGGGTGGGTTTTTCCGCCGAGGCGAATATCTTCAGTTCGTAGGGTGCGCTGTGCGCACCGATAATCAAACAAAAATCAAATTTAAAACCCCATAGCCCCTCCGGTTTTCCACACTGCAAGCATAACAACACATAACCTTCTGTTATCGATGCGCACGGCGTACAATATAAACTATGCGGGTGGTTGTTGACTTTCCGCGGCCTGCTGCACGTGCGCAGGCCGTTGACAGCCGATAGCGCATATGCTATCATTTTTACTATATGAAAGAAGAGGCAAAACTGCTGGCAAATCCAAATAATGTGCGCTTTGCGGATCTGCTGACAATCTGCCAGCTGTATTTTGGAAAACCGCGTATAAGCGGCAGCCACCACATATTTAAAACTCCGTGGCAGGGTGACCCTCGTTTGAACCTGCAGCGTGACGGCATCAACGCAAAGCCGTATCAGGTTCGCGACGTGCTCAAAGCCATTAAAAAATTGCAGGAGGAAACCTGATGAACCCGGTGATTGATAAATACACCTACCGTATTGAATGGTCTGATGAAGACAAATGCCATGTGGCCCGGTGTCTTGAGTTTCCGTCACTCGGGGCTCACGGAAAAACAGCGGACAAGGCGCTAAAGGAAATCAGGGCCGTGATGGCTGCCTCAATTGCCTGGATGCAGGAGGAAAAAGAGCCGGTGCCGGAGCCATTGAGCCTGCGCAAATACAAAGGGCATCTTACACTGAGGATACCGCCGGAGAAGCATCGCGAGCTTGCCATAAAATCCGCTGAAGCAGGAGTATCGATGAATCAGTTTCTGCTATCGCGGCTGTAAATAAGCACGTCAGCAGATGTACCATGGCGCTGCTGCACCCTTTAGATACCCTGAACCCCGACAACTGCCCCCTGTGTTTATACATTTGACAGCCAAGTTGTTCCCGTATAACATTTTGTATGTTAATTGTAAGCAAGGGCAAAAGCATGTCTTCAGTTAACACATCCAGAATCCAGAAGCCGGGCATTTCCCCTCTTTTAAATAGCAGCACTTCCAAAATTGAATATAAAACACCATTCAAGGCATGTCTTTAACCGGATATCCCTTTTTTGCTGTGCGATTTTTACTTTGAAATAAAAAGGTTTCGGTTTGGATTTTTGCCCTCATCCCCGGACCCTGATCCCTGAACCCTAAGCCACATAAGGAGGATATTCATGAGTAAACGAAAACGGTTAAATTTATCGGCGCTTGCGGTTGTGTGTATGCTGCTGTGCGGTTACAACGCCCTTGCCGGCCCTGTGCCCGATACGGGCGACCCGAGCGAGCGAACCTGCAACCCTCATTCCTACACCGACCTCGGCAATGGTATTATCAAGGACAATGTTACCGGTCTTATGTGGCAGAAGGCAACAGCCCCGGGCACCTATACCTGGCAGCAGGCAGTGGATTACTGCAATAATCTCAGCCTCGGCGGCTATACAGACTGGTATTTGCCTACAATAATGGAATTATCGACCCTAGTGGACAGCAGTATTTCATCGCCCGGCCCTACTATCAACACGAACTATTTCCCTGACACGGTGGTGTCCGATTACTGGTCGTCTACTGTTTTCGCAGGCAGTACGAGCAACGCTTGGATCGTGTACTTCTACTACGGCCCCGTCGGCGCCTTTAATAAGGCGAACAGCTATTACGTTCGCGCGGTGCGCTCGGGCCAGTGATTGATTCTTTGGCATTTTGTGCATCTTACAACAGTTGAATGAACTCTTGGATTTAAGGAGGAAAAGCGCATGAAAAAAAGCCTATTCTGTTTATGTCTGGCTGTCGTATTTTGGCACGGGTATGCCTTTTCAGGGTATATCGACAATAATGACGGCACCATAACCGATACCAGCACGGGCCTTATGTGGGAAAAGTCAGCGGGGCTTACCGCTTATACCTGGGCGCAGGCAAAGGCCTATTGTGAAAATCTGATTCTTGGGGAGCAGAGCGACTGGCGGCTTCCAACCAGAAACGAACTGCAGTCGATAGTTGATTATAATTCCTATAATCCGTCAATCAGCACCACCTTTTTTCCAGACACTGTGGCGTCCGCTTACTGGTCCTCTACCGTCAACGCAGACGGTACTAGCCTTGCGTGGCTCGTGGATTTCTACTACGGCGCGGTCAGCCACTACTATACGCCGGACAACTACTATGTCCGCGCAGTGCGTGCGGGACAATGTGGGTCATTGGGTCCTTCCACCACAACAACGACCCCAGGTGGCACAACAACCACCACGATATCTGGCGGAGAAGACAATGGTACATGCCTTCACATTATACCTAAAAAAATACACAAAGTTTTCGGCATGATTGAGCCGATAAAGGTGATTGTTCTTATTGCTGATAAAAATAATGTGATCACTGTTGATGATGAATTGGGTTGGTGTTCAGATGCTTTGAGAACAATGGTGAGATTGAGCATGGGTAAACGAATTGTGCTGGCGTTTGTTTGGTTTAATGCTGGCGCAGCGGAAGCAGGCGAATGTGATGTAATGATTGGCGACTGTCATGGGACAATTGACATAATGGCCTTTTAGAGTCGGTAGGGTGCGCTGTGCGCACCGATAATCTTTCGGCGTCCCTTGCAGGCCCTGGTTAAATTTCTCCTTTGTAAACATCCTTACGATTGCCGATTCTGAGGATCAGGATATCAAGACCCAACAGGGCATAGATCACCCTGTAGTCACCGACGCGGTACTTGCGAAGCCCGGCAAACTGACCCTTGAGCACAGGATTGGATTCAGGCTGCTTGATCAGTTCCTTCTCAATGAGGTCCAGGATTCGTTTAGCCTCGGGCTTTGAAAGCTTCTTGAGGTCGCGGGCGACCGATTTCTTGTAGGCGATATTATAGGCCAAGAGACTTCCTCATCTCTTTGTCTGAAAAAACATCATCCCTCTTATCGTGGAGCCGGTCCAGGGCGATCTGGAGATCCGCGAAATCCTCGATATAGGACTCCAGGGCTTTCTGAATGATGAAAGAGCGGGGTCTTTCGGTCTCTTTGGCAATGCTGTCGAGCTGGCGGGCAAGATTCTTGGGAAGTCTTACTGATATCGCTGTATTCATGGCGTACCCCCTGTCATTTATGTATTACAATGTATGCAGTGATGCATGTTTTGTCAAGTCATTTTAGAAATCAAACAACGGGTTTTTGGCAGGAGGAAGGAATAGGGATCGGGGTTCGGGGGCCAGGGTTCAGGGCAGGGGCACATAAAAAAAATAGATGTCTAAACCTGAATCTAATACAACAATTGTCTACCCCCATGCCACAAATCACAACGTAGGGAACGGTCGCGACCGTTCCCTACAGTCCGTAGTCCGTAGGGTGCGCCGTGCGCACCGATAATCAAACAAAAATCAAATTTAAAAACCCATCGCCAATCCGGTTTTTCACACTGCAGGCATAACAACACAATAACCTTCCGTTATCGGTGCGCGCGGCGCACCCTACAAACTGCAAACTATGCGTGTGGTTGTTGACTTTCCGCGGCACCGGTGTCGTCAAGCGGAATGAAAGGCACAAGGGCCATGCCCGGAAGCGCCATGGCAACAACGATGATGAAAAAATTAACATACCCCACTGCCTGCTGCACCATGCCGCTTATCATGCCGGGCAGCATCATACCCAGGGCCATAAAACCGGTTGAGATGGCAAAGTGCGAAGTTTTATACGGGTCGCGGGCATTGTACATGATAAAAACCGCCATTGCAGTAAAGCCGAGGCCATAGCAGAACTGTTCAACTCCCACCATGAGATACACTGCTGCAAGGGGCGGGCGGGCCATAGCCATATACACATACAGCAGGTGCGGAACATTCAGGATGATGGCCATTGGCCAGATAATGCGCTTCAAGCCGAGCCGCGCTATGAGCCAGCCGCCAAGGATTCCGCCGGCTGACAGGCATATGATTCCCACCGTTCCATAGACAATACCCACGGTTTCAGTTGAAAGCCCGAGGCCTCCGGCATCGATGCGGTCAAGCAGAAACGGGGCGGCCATTTTGATAAGCATTGCCTCTCCCAGGCGATACAGGAGAATGAACCCTATGACGGGCGCTATGCGGGGCTGCATGAAATAGGTTTTAAATGCTTCGATAAACCCTGAACCTCTGCTACCTGCTGCGGCGCCTGCGGCGTCAGCTGCGGGCTTTGGCAGATACTGCCGGTGAAAAAGGGCAAGAGCAAAGCAGACCAGCCCGGCCGCTGCAAGCACAGCAGACCAACTGAGAGGTATATTGCCGGTCCGGCTTTCAATGATACCCGCAAGCACCACCAGCAGCCCTGAGCCGAACACCAGCGAGAGCCTGTAGGCCGCCGATCGAATGCCGAGAAAAAAGGCCTGCTGCGATGTATCAAGCGCAAGCATGTAAAAGCCGTCGGTCGCGATGTCATTGGTGGCTGAGGCCAGGGCCATGAGGATGAACAGAGCAAGCGATGCTCCAATGAACAGCGGCGTCGGAACAGACAGTGCCAGCAGCGCCAGCAGGCCGCAGAGTATGGCCTGAGCGCCGATAATCCATGCCCGCCTGGTGCGGTAGATATCGACAAAAGGGCTCCATGCCATTTTGAGGAACCATGGCAGATAGAGTATGCTGGTAAGGCCGATGAACTCATTTGAAAGCCCCATTTTTTTGTACATGATGACCGAAACGGTGTTGACGAGCACATAGGGCAGGCCTTCTGCAAAATAGAGCGTCGGCACATACAGCCAGGGATTTCGGGTGTCTTTTGTCATAAGGTGTCTAAACATGTCTTCACCGCAGAGCCGCAGAGGTCGCTGAGAGCAAACCTGTTTTATTAATAATTACAGGAGCTTCTCTGTGTTAACTCTGTGTCCCGGTGGTTAGCTTTTTAAATATTTTTTAATGGATTCCGGAAAGAACCCATTGAAATCCGCATTCCACAGTCCAAAATTTACATGAGCCTATCACACTTCATGCATGAGAAAAAGTTGATATTCCGCTGCAACTATACTAAAAAATAAAATACGAATCATGGCCCCAACAGGTATGGTCACAGTTTTTTTTATACCGCTAAAGCCTGACGGCTGATGCGGGGAGAGATTTGCATGCGAAAATCACCCATAGCAGGATCATGGTATCCCGGCACCAGCGCCGAGCTGACAAAACTGGTCACCGAACTGTTGGCGGCGGCTCAGCTGCCGGAGATCAAGGGCAGGCCCTGCGGCATTATTTCACCCCATGCGGGCATTCAGTTTTCCGGCAGCGCTGCAGCCTGCGGCTACAAGGCCCTGCAGGGCCTGAAGGTAAAGCGCGTCATACTTATGGGCCCTTCGCATTATACCTGCATGCACGGCATGGCGGTATCGGGAGTTGAAGCCTATGAGACACCCCTGGGGAAGGTGCGCGTTGACCGCAAAATATGCGATGCCCTTGCCCGGCAGCCTTTGTTTCAAGGCCCTTCGCATGCCGAGATGCCTGAACACTCCCTTGAGATGCAGCTGCCGTTTTTGCAGGTAGTGCTGGGAGAATTCGACCTGGTGCCCCTCGTCGTTGGTGAGCTTGGCAAGCATGACTATGCCGTGGCTGCCGTTGAACTCAGGAAATATATGAATGAGGAGACCCTGATTGTGGCAAGCTCCGATTTCACGCATTACGGGCCTCGGTTCGGGTATATGCCGTTTCGTGACAAGCTGAAGCAAAATCTTGCAAAGCTCGACGGAGATGCAATAAAGAAAATTATAGCCCGCGATGCCAGCGGCTTTTTGCGCTATGTGGATGAAACCGGCGCCACCATCTGCGGCAGCCGTCCCATTGCGGTGCTGCTTCAGATGCTGCCCCCTGAAGCCCGGGGAACAAAGCTCATGTATTATACCTCGGGCGATCTGCTGCAGGATTATACCGACACGGTCAGTTATGCCTCTATCGTTTTCACTGTGCCGTGATTTTATAGTACAAGGCATGACAGCATCATGTAAAAAGAGGGAATCGGGCATAACCTGATTCCCTCTTGTGTAGTATGGCTGATGTAGTTTCCGGCTGCAGCAGTCAAGCCGGCTCATATGCTGCGGCGAAGTTTCCGGCAAATAAATTTTTCGTACAGCGCCCCGCAAAAAAGGGGCCAAGAGTAGTTTTATACGAAAAAATAAGTCGGACTATTTAATCCCACTTTGAAAAAGGGGGATACAGGGGGATTTCTTGTAGCCTGACAAATCCCCCTAACCCCCTTTGCTAAAGGGGGAATTTTTTAGCGCCCTCTTTTCTTTGAAGTTATACTAAGCTTCAAAGCTTTTCAAATATCAGTTCCTTCCTGACTACTGTTCTTTTGGCGGCAGGGTAATGGTAACTGCGTCCCGAAGCTTGAAATCGAGCTTGGTCTGTGCGGGTATCCGAACTGACGGCCCCTTGGTCGCCAATTGGTAGGCGGTGGACCCCGCAGCTCCGATACCGGCGCCGATAAGAGCCCCCTTTCCTTTGCCGGCAATGGCTCCCACGGCCGCACCAATGCCTGTGGCGATGCCGATGCGCTTGGCTGACTGACTTCCCCGAGACTCGCCTACAGCTGACACAGTTTCGCTGAACAGTTCATAGGTCGTTCCAAGATAGGTGACGCTTTTTAAAGTTACTTCAAGCTGGCTGGCGCCTTTCAAACGGCCTGCCTGCTGTGCTTCAGCCAGCATAACCACCACCTCGGTTCCTTCGGGGATGATGACCGTATCACCGGAGGTCAAAGCGAAGACGAGGCTGGATGGAAAGGTCTCCCCAACTCTGTTGACGCTGGAGTCAACGCCGCTCAGCATGACTACCCGCACCGTGGTTCCGGCAGGCAGGGTATACACCCGGGGAGGAGGAGTTACCTTTATGCGGTCATTGACTTTTTTAACTCCCGGGGTCTCCGCAGCTTTTTTATAGGCCTTCAGGCGTTCTGCCTCAGTGGGAACTTCACCCGCAATAGTCAATTCGCCTTCCTTGACAGCTATGTTCAGTTTTTGCCCCTTGAGCTGCGTATCATTATCAAGCGCGGCAGTGATATTTTTCTGAAGCTCTTCATCTGACGGGCCACGGCTGCAGGCTGTAAAAATTGAGCACAGCAGGAGCAGCAGAATCGCTGCACCTGGTCGTATTGACAGACTCTTTTGTTTGTTGCCGCTTTTATTTTTTAAAAATAAGCTGTTAGTTTTCATCGTCTCCCCTTTGTGTATTTATTCACTGGTAGAGTAGTTTTTTTACCATAGACCCAAACAACAAAGCACACAAAACATCCGCCACAGTCTTTTTTCCGTCATGCCGGCGGATGCCGGCATCCAGGTTTTTTAGAATCAGAGGTTTTCTGGACCCCGTTTTTTAACGGGGTGACGGTTTTTTAAATCTATCAATGATAAAAAAATGCCGTCGGCTACAACAGATGAGAAGGCTCCAGTGCCTATGCTTCTGCCCGGGATTTTTCAAAATACAATGAAACCCTATATGTGCCGGCAGGGATAAGTCCTTTGTTCAGCTTTATACACTTTGAATGTAATTTTAGCACGTATTTAGCCGGAGAAATCTTTTTTTATCCTAAACGGGCTCAAAAATTTCATATCCAGCCGAGTGGATGAGCTCAAGTTCGACCTCATGCTGTAGGGGATTTAGCCGGGCTGCCTGAATTTTGTTGAAAAAAAAATCGTGTTGAACAATGATAAATAATCTGTAAACATCAACCGTTGTTAATTTTGGAGGATTCTATGAGAAGCGATAAAATGAAAAAAGGCCTTGAGAAGGCGCCGCACCGCTCGCTGTTCAAGGCAATGGGCTATACCGACGAGGAAATCAGCAGGCCTCTGATCGGCGTGGTTAATTCTAAGAACGAGATCATACCCGGCCATATTCATCTTGATATCATAGCCGATGCTGTCAAGGCCGGAATCCGCATGGCAGGCGGCACGCCCGTTGAGTTTTCCACCATCGGCGTCTGCGACGGCATTGCCATGAATCATGAAGGCATGAAGTACTCCCTTGCCAGCCGCGAACTGATCGCCGATTCCG
Organism: Deltaproteobacteria bacterium; assembly: GCA_016932595.1. GTDB lineage: Bacteria > Desulfobacterota > WTBG01 > CAIYCZ01 > CAIRTM01 > CAIWCT01. Next base: position 1,553 of record JAFGCP010000335.1, on the reverse strand, counting down.
TCGAGGTTATGGCCATGGCCCATCCGTTTGACGGCCTGGTGCTGATTCCCAATTGCGACAAGATCATCCCTGGCATGCTCATGGCAGCGCTGCGTCTCAATATACCTGCCGTTGTGGTGAGCGGCGGGCCCATGCTGGCGGGCCGGGTGGGCAGCCGCGAGGTTGACCTCATCACCGTTTTTGAGGGCGTAGGCGGGGTGAAGGCGGGCAAAATAACCGAAGATGAGCTCAAGGAGCTTGAAGACAATGCCTGTCCGGGCTGCGGCTCCTGCGCCGGCATGTTTACGGCAAATTCCATGAACTGCCTGAGCGAGGCCCTCGGCCTCGGACTGCCCGGCAACGGCACCATCCCGGCAGTGCATGCCGCTCGCGTGCGCCTTGCCAAGAAGGCGGGCATGAAGGTGATGGAGCTTGTGGAAAAAGATATTAAGCCGCGCGACATTGCAACGCCGGCGGCCTTTCGCAATGCCATGGCCGTTGACATGGCTCTTGGTTGCTCAACAAACACGGTACTGCATGTGCCCGCCCTCGCCCATGAGGCGGAGATAGAACTCAGCCTTGACACTTTCAACGAGGTGAGCGCAAAGACGCCGCATCTCTGCTCGCTCTCCCCGGCAGGCCCGGTGCATATTCAGGACCTTGATCTTGCCGGCGGCATCATGGGCGTCATGAAAGAGCTGTCAAAGGCCGGGCTCATTGATGAAAGCGTTATGACGGCAACGGGCGCGCCACTGGCTGAAAGCCTGAAGCGGGCTTCGGTCAAAAATTATGATGTCATTATGCCTCTTGATAAACCCCATCACAAACAGGGCGGCATTGCTATCCTTCGCGGCAATCTTGCCCCGGATGGAGCCGTGGTGAAGCAGTCAGCCGTGGCCGATGAAATGCTCAGGAGCAAAGGCACGGCACGGGTCTTTAATTCCGAGGAAGATGCCGTTGCCGCTATTCTCGGCGGTCAGATCAAGGCGGGCAATGTGGTGGTGATACGCTATGAAGGCCCCAAAGGCGGGCCGGGCATGCGAGAGATGCTCACCCCAACCTCGACCATAGCCGGCATGGGCCTTGACAAGGCCGTGTCGCTTATAACCGACGGCCGGTTTAGCGGCGGCACGCGCGGGGCGGCCATCGGACATGTTTCTCCCGAGGCAGCCGAAGGCGGCGCAATCGGCCTTGTGGAAGACGGCGACGTGATCGAAATCGACATCCCGGCATGCAGCATCAGCCTTAAGGTGGATGACAAGGTGCTTGCCGAGCGCCGGGCCACATGGAAGGCGCCCAAACCAAAAATCACGAAAGGCTATGCCTACCGCTACTCACAGATGGTAACCTCTGCCAGCACCGGCGCGGTGTTTAAGGATTGAAATTTCCAGCAGGAATACAAAAGGGGAGGGCTTTCGAGCCTTCCCCTTTTTTTTCTTGTATCTAGAGCACATTAAGGTTGTGATGACAGGGAGAGCCGTTTTAATTATTTTGCAGCAGCGTCTCAATCCCGTTCGTGGTGAGCTTGTCGAACCATGAGCGGGATTGAGTCTTCCGTTCAACCCTTCGACAGG
>JAFGCP010000334.1 GCA_016932595.1 Deltaproteobacteria bacterium | reverse complement strand
CCTGTCGAAGGGTTGAACGGAAGACTCAATCCCGCTCATGGTTCGACAAGCTCACCACGAACGGGATTGAGACGCTGCTGCAAAATACTTAAAACGGCTTTCCCTGTCATCACAACCTTAATGTGCTCTAGAACTTCCACAGACAAAACCGGCCTGCTGCAGTGCCCGTTACGGAATACGTGGCGATTATTTCCGGGAAATGCTCTGCCTGCACTCCTCAGCATCAGCACCCTTTGTATCGTGCAGCAGGGCGATCATGACTCCTGCCGCCAGTGATGCAACCGCGCAGACATTGAATGCCGCAAGATAATTCCGGTAATAATCAATTACACAACCAAGGCCAAAGGCAAAGGCCATCATGCCGCCGTTAAAAACGGCTGAAAAAAGGGCATTGGCCCTGCCCCGCTCCTGCGGCGGCGCAAGATTGACTACATGGGCATTGAGCACCGGGTACAGCAGGCCATGCGTGATGCCGTAGAGAATGCCTACGGTCACAAGCCAGAGAACAGTTCCGGGAAAGTTCAAAAGCATATTCATAACCGCTCCCGCAAAAAAAGCCGCCGCAACCAGCAGATTCGTCCGAGCCGCTGCAATACGCTTCATAAAAAAAAGCCGCATGCCTATCAGCACGGCAGTATAGGTCACGAAAAACCATGAATAGTTGAGAGCAGTATCTGTTCTGATGAAATTGGGCAAAAAGGTGATAATAATGCCGAAGCCGCCGCCGAAAATAAATGTCGCCATCATATAAACGGCAAATGCCGGCTGCCTGAACAGAAGCCCCGTGCTGCTGCGGGTTTCCCTGACGCCGGATTGCTCCGAGCTGACCCGCGGCATGCAAAAGGTAAGCGCGAGGCTTGCGGCAATAAAGGCGCAGGACAGCATGAAAAGAACCTGGTGAGGGCAGCCACGGCTCAGGAGCAGCTCGCCCGCAGCCGGGCTCACTGCATTGGTGATGGCGCCGGTGATGCCGTAGATGCCGATGGCCTCGGTTGCATCCTCCGGGTTCACGCTCTCGAACACGATGGTGGTGCCCATGATCATGGCAATTGAAAATCCGATGCCGTGCAACACCCGTATAAACGGTATATACCAGGCAAGCGAGTCGATACAAAGGTAGGCGCCATACGTGAACAAAAGCACAACATAGCCCTGGCGGAGCATGCGCACCCGGTCATGGCCCCTGAGTAAAGAGCCCAGGGCGAAAGCAGCTATGATGAGAAATACCTTGTCTAAATTATTGATGATGCCGATATAGGTTTCCGTTGCGCCAAGATTCTTCAGATAGACCGGCAGCAGGATAAAGAATGAATTCCCGAGAAAGAAGCACAGGTTGGCAAGCGACACACAGTAGAATATGGGCGCGTATTTCCTCATCGTCATCATGCTACCGCCGCTGAGTGCGCAGATTCGGTATCCGGAGCATCAGCGGCCCGCCGGTTCAAGCTCCGATGTGCAGTGCGGACATCGGGTTGCTTTGATCGCACTACCGGAGCAGCACCGGGGGCAATCTTTTGTTGCCGGAGCCTCTTCCTGCTTCATGCGCGCAACTGCCTTATTCACCGCCTTAATGAACAAAAAAATTGCAAAAGCCACGATCAGGAAATCGACAACCGTTTGCATGAAATTGCCGTATTTAAGCGCCGCAGCCTTATCGCTTGCGCCCAGCCTGAGCACCAGATCGGAAAAATTCATGCCGCCCAGCAGCATGCCGATCGGCGGCATACTAACATCGTTTACCAGCGAAGTAACTATTTTGCCGAAAGCACCGCCGATGATGATGCCGGCGGCCATGTCAATACGGTTTCCGCGAAGGGCGAAGGTTTTAAATTCTTTCAGTATCTGCATATATGATTACCTATAAAAAATATTGAGAGATTACAGGTCTTTCAAGAGAGCATTGTCGGGAGACCCTTCAACCAGAATTTTAAAAGAAGCAAGCCGCCGCTGCAGTTCATCAAGCTCCGGGCTTGCCGCCATATGAACGGTTGCAATACCGTGACCGTCACATGCCTCTGTCACAGCTGCAATGGTCAGATCGGCCGTGCTTTTTGCGGGACGGTAAAAGACCGCGTCGCCATCGCTATCCTGCGTGCGGGCCAGCATGCCGCAGCCGACAAGATCATCAAGCAGCCCCTGCAGCAAACGCCGGGGCACCTCAAGCAGGGCTGCCAGACCGTCGGCTGTAGGCGGCTGCTCGCCGCGTTCAAAATTTTTGACAACCACCTGTACCACCCGCAGGGCAAGAACTCTTTTAACAAAGCCGCTCACCGCCCACTGATCGGTATCATAATCATAAATATGAACGGCCTGACAGGCCCAGGAAACAGCAGCCCCGAGCAGCACGATGGTCCAGCTGGTCTGGAGCCAGACCAGAAACAGGGGCAGTGCGGCAAAGCCGCCATACACGGCATTGTAGCCTGCAATGCCTATTTGAAATTTTATGTAAATCCACTGCATAACCTGATAGGCAGTGCCTGCTATGATACCCGCAATCAGTCCCGGCACAAACCTGACCCTGGTATTGGGCATAAAAATGTACAGAAAGCTGAACAAAGCCCATATAAAGCAATACGGCAAAAGCCCCAGGCCTGCCGCAATAAACGGGCCTGCGCTTTCAAGCAGCGCCAGTTTTTTCGCGATAAGCTGCGCTTCGGCGGCAATGGTTACGGTGAGGCTGCCGGCAAGGATAACCAGCAGCGGGCACACAAGCATGGCCGACAGGTAGTCGGAAAATTTGCGGTTCAGAGAACGTGCCCTGCCCACGCCCCAGATTGCATTGAACGCATCCTCGATATTGCCGAGCATCTTAATAACTGTCCAGAGCAGAACCGCAATGCCTATACCCGCCACAACTCCGCCCCGCGTATTTTCAATCATGGAGCGGGCAAATTCGATGATGCGCATGACCGCTGTTTCCTGGCCCTTCAGGTTGTCAAGCAGCTGGCGCTCCAAAAGCGCTTCAACCCCGAATCCCTTTGCAATCCCGAAAACCAGAGCAGCAACCGGCACAATTGACAGAAGGGTGAAATACGTAAGGGCCGATGCTTTCTGCTGGAACTGCGTTCGGATGAGCACGCGGGCAGATAGCACGGCTATCCGGGCAGCCCTGAGCCACAGGGCACGAGCCCCATGAAAATCTTTCAGCGCTAAAGTCCAGATACCCTGGGAAAAATAGACGATAAGCTTTTCCAGCATTCCGGCCTTCTTTCGTTTTTATCTGGGGAATCCTGCCACAGCAGCAGGTTTTCTATCACTTTTTAAGAAAAAACCATGCTGCAAACATACTCGAATTCTGTTTATACAATATAGTGCAAAAATTTTCGCCTTTAAACAAAAAACAGCTCTCATGTTTATTTTTAAAGATTGGCTCTGTCTCGCACAAGCCACACAACGAAATCAAAATCCCCTCAAGCTCCCTATACAGGATTTAAAAACAAAAGCCGCCCCCTTGTTCAGGACCGGCCCTTAAATGTATTAGAGCATTTAACAAAATGTTGTAGCCATAGTGTCACCGGGGAGTTTTTGATGAAGCAGCCCGTGCGGTTCGAGCCATTGCATAGTTTCTCACTTGGTGGAGCCTGCGAGAATTTAGCACGGGCGAATAAACCAAAGAGTTTCCGGTGCAAATGGTTACAGAATAAAGTTAAATGCTCTACTATCCAACAACTCTGCAGAGATGTCTGCTTGAAAAGCGGCAATAGACTGCGCTTCTTATATGACAGCGTTCAAAAGATATCATGGTCTAACTCCACGCTGACTAAGTACAGCTTCCCATTGAAAAGGAATCAAAAGCCGGACACGAACCTAACGAAAGTTGAATGTGTAGGCCGGTACAAAGCGAAGCGTGTCCGGCACAAAAAGGTTTTGCAGGTTAAACAGGTTCTTTGTCCGTCCTACGG
>JAFGCP010000333.1 GCA_016932595.1 Deltaproteobacteria bacterium | reverse complement strand
ATCTCTCCCGGAGCCTGCCCTGAGCGAAGCCGAAGGGGTCGAGATGACAGACAACTAAAAATGACTGCATGTTTTAGCACATCATCAAATGTGGAAAGTTAAAAAGCCATCTCCCCTTCGCGGGATGATGGCTTTTTTGTCAGCGTTGAAGCGCCGGCCTGTCAGGCTGCGACGGTTTTACGCAACTTTGCGCCTGCCCCATTTAGATTTCAAGGCATAGGAGAACAACTGCAGCAGAGCCTCCTTGTCCATAGGCGGACAGACAGGTATCTTGTCCGGCGGCAGTATTTTTTTTATCGCGCTGCGGTCAAACAGGGGCTCGCTGGTCAAATAAGGCGCATAAAAAGCGCCCTGGCCCAGCAAAAACCCTTCCGTGTCAGTCGGCGGTATTTTTTCAAAATCACTTTTGCCAACCAGGCGCGTTCCGGTGACGCCGAGCACCTCTTCGATAACCTCTTGCATCAGCCCGAGCGTGGGCGGCTGCTCATGCGTTATGTGATAGGTGCCCCCATGGGTTGCGGGGTTGTTAAAAATAGCCATTGCCGTATCGACCACATAATCAATATGAACGAAATTCTTGGTCACAGCCGGGTTGCCGAGGCAGCGCACAGGGATGATAGTCCGGCCCCTATCGTCTTTTTCCTCGAAAGCGCGCCGGGCAGAATCAAAAAAGCGCACAAACATATACATGCCGTTGAAAAGCACGGTGTGCCCCGAGGATGAGTCGCCCACAATGATGCTTGGCCGGTATACGGTCGTGGCAAGCCCCTGCTCGCGGTAGCGGTTTATTATTTTCTCGGCTTCGAATTTGCTTGACTCATAGCCGTTGAAAAACCCCTGCCCGCGGTCCAGCTCATGCTCATAGGCCAGGTCTTTACGGTCGCCGGCGACATAGGCCGTGCTGATATAATGATAGCCGCAGGAGGGCTTGCAGTCGAAGGCAAGGCGGGTTACCTGCTCGGTACCGTCGACATTTACCTTCCACTGCCGCTGGGCATGCGCCGGATCAAATGTGGTCATGGCGGCGCAGTGCAGCACGCAGTCAAGATTACCGGCAAGGCGGTCATAATCAGCCGGGCTCATGCCGAAATGCGGCTTATCGAGCTCTCCCTCAACCACGCTGCACCGCGCAAGAGCTTCATCTGCCCGGCCGGCATCGGCAGTGATGCCGTGCAGCGCTTTATAAAGCCGTTCATGGGCCAGTTCGCCTTTTTGCGAGCGCAACAGGCAGGCTACATCCCAGCCATCAAGGGCAAGTGCCCGCGCAAGATAACTTCCCAGAAATCCGTTTGCACCGGTTAGAAATATACGTTTGCTCATAGCGCTTTTTTCTCTAATGTATGAATTGTTTAGAACGCTTGTTTATCTCTTACAACAAGTCTGCCAGTGATGTGTTTCATTTTTTTTTGCTCTTCAACGCTCTATCTGCGGGTATTTCAAGAGTTTGCCTGCATGTTTCAGTTCAGTAAAGACAGTAGTCAGAAGTCAAAATAGAAGACACAGGGGCTGCAAGAATAATTTGTTGGGTTCGCCCTTCCGATTGTAGGGGCAGGTTTCAAACCTGCCCCTACTTGTCTCAGGATCGGGTTGAGGTGCGAAACCCAACGGTTTCTTTCGGGCTTAACCCAACCTACAAAAAAACGACTTTACGTTCAGGAACTATTTATTTTTTCTACTGGATTCTGACTGCTGAATTCAGAATGCTATCTTTTGCGCCCCGCGGATTTTATCAAGGGGGCTTTTTTCTCAACATATCCCTCAATCAGGATATCATTCTTGATACGGCGAAGCCGCATATCGACGATAGATACGGCCTCTGCGATGCGGGAGGGCCCTGTGCCGCCGATCATGCCCACAGCCTGCCTGCCGCCGAGTATTTTCAGGGCATAAAAAAAATATACTTTATCAACGACGCCGGCTTCCAGGGCTGAAGCGGCAAGCTCTGCGCCGCCCTCGATAAGCACGCTTGCGATGCCGCCTGCGGCGAGTTTTTTAAGCAGCCTGCGCATGTCAATGCGGCCTGTTTTCTGCGGGCAGGCAAGCACGCGCACGCCTGCGGCTTTCAATGTGCGCGCCTTGGGTGTTGCGGCCCTGCCGGCGGTTGTAACGATCATGGTGCCCGCTGCATATTCGGGCTGTACCACATGGCTGGCAAGGGGCGTGCGCAGCCTGCCGTCGACTATGACCCGGAGGGGCTGCGCGGCGGCTTTTCTCCCGAGGCGGACCGTCAGCAGCGGGTCATCGGCAAGCACCGTGCCGCTGCCCACCATCACCGCATCTGCTTCAAAGCGCAGCCGGTGGGCGACCCTGCGTGACTCGGGGCAGGTGATCCACTTTGAGTCGCCGGTACGAGTCGCGATCCTGCCGTCGAGCGTGGCAGCGGATTTAAGCGCGACAAAAGGCATGCCTGTTGTGATGTATTTCAGAAAGGACTCATTGAGCCTGCGGCATTCATTTTCAAGAATGCCCGACTCCACAGCAATACCTGCTGCCCGGAGCTTTTTGATGCCGCGGCCGCTTACCAGCGGATTGGGGTCTGCCATGCCGGCAAAGACGCGTCCGACGCCTGCCTGTATAATCGCATCGGCGCAGGGCGGGGTTTTGCCGGTATGGGAGCAGGGCTCGAGCGTTACATACATATCTGCGCCGCGAGCCAGCTCTCCGGCCTGCTGCAGGGCATGCACCTCGGCATGGGGCCCGCCGAAGCGCCGGTGATACCCGGCGCCCACAACAGCGCCGCTGCGCACGACCACCGCCCCCACCAGGGGATTGGGGCTCACGCGGCCCGCGCCTTTTCGCGCAAGCCCGAGGGCCTGTTTCATAAAGCGCTCATGGAGCGTCATGCCGCCACCCTGCCCGCATCAGCCTTTTTTATTCAAAACCGATTTCACCTCTTCCATAAAATCGGTAATATCCTTGAACGATCTATAGACGGAGGCAAAACGCACATAGGCAACAGCGTCAAGCTCGTGGAGCTCCATCATCACGCGCTCGCCGATCTCGGTGCTGGGTATCTCTTTGGCCCCTTTTTCAAGCAGCGACCGCTCGATGCGGTCGGTTATCTCCTCAAGCTTGTCAATGCTGATGTCGCGCTTCTGGCAGGCCTTGCGCAGCCCGTCAAGAATCTTTCTGCGATCATATATCTCCCGCCGGCTGTCTTTCTTTATAATGGCCGGCAGCGTCTCCTCGATAGTTTCATGCGTCGTAAACCGCTTCAGGCAAGACAGGCACTCGCGGCGCCTGCGAATTGTTTCGCCGTCGCGGCTGATGCGGGAATCAATAACCTTGTCTTCCAGATTGGTGCAGTACGGACACTTCATAACCCCTCTCCCTGTGGTTGAAATCTGGTTATGGTAATAGCGGCCTCCTGAAGAAGCTGCTGCGTCAGCTCATCGGCATAGCCCTCTTCATAGATAATTTGGGTGATACCGGCATTGATAAGCATTTTCAGGCAGATGCTGCAGGGCAGCGTGGTGCAGACCAGCATGGCGCCCTGAATGCTGATACCGTGAGCGGCAGCCTGAATAATGGCATTCTGCTCGGCATGAAGGCCCCGGCACAGCTCATGGCGCTGGCCGGACGGCACATTATTTTTTTCCCGCAGGCAGCCGATCACGCCGCAGTGCGCAAGGCCTGTCGGAGCGCCGTTATAGCCGGTGGCAAGAATCCGCTTGTCCTTCACCAGCACCGCGCCAACGTGGCGGCGCGTGCAGGTTGAGCGTTTGGAAACCAGGCGGGCGATTTCCATGAAATATTCCTGCCAGTCAGGCCGTCCGGGGCATGTCGTCATAGCGCATTAATTCCTGTTTACCTGTATCAGGGCATGGCAGCCCTGTTTTCAAGCTGGACCCGGCGTCAGGCAGTCCGCCTGTTTCTTAAGAGCGTATTTTAAATGCCCCGACCTCACCCTGAGCGCAAAGCCCCAAAAAAGAGGGGGCGAAAAATTCCCCCTTGAGCAAAGGGAATTTAGGGGATTTGTCAGGCTGCAAAAAATCCCCCTGTTCCCCCTTTTTCAAAGGGGGATAAAAAGGCAGGTGCACATTAAACCATTTTCACACCAGAATGCCCCGGCTTATATGCCGGAAGCATCATTCTTCAAACATCCTCTCAAGCCCGCATGCGCCCGTCAACAGTGAAGAATTGCTTTCAAGGGACTGTCAGCGCCGGGACATGCGGCGGGCAAAAATGTCGGAAGGAAAACGCTATTTGAAATTTTCTTTTTCAATCGCGGCTATCATGTCAAGGCGCCCCTGATGCCGGCCGCCTTCAAATGGTGTCTCCAGCCAGATGCGGGCCATCTGGCAGGCCTGCTCTATGCCGACCGGCTCACCCATCACCAGCACATTGGCATCATTGTGCAAACGGCACATTTTTGCCGTTTGCCCGTTATGGCAGAGCGCCGCCCTGATGCCCCGGAACTTGTTTGCCGCCACCGACATGCCGATGCCGGAGCCGCAGATAAGCATGCCGCGGCCGCAGGCGCCGCTTGCCACGGCGCGTGCAACCTTTGCGGCGAATTCGGGATAATCGGCTGGCGCGTCCGTAAAAGGGCCGGCGTCTTCAACGGTCATGCCAAGGCCCTGTATGAATTCTATAAGCGCCGCCTTCATAGCGCAGCCGCGATGATCAGAGCCGATAATAATGTTGCCGGTCATAGCCTTTTATCCTTCAAATTTCCTGAAAACAAGCGTTGCATTGGTGCCGCCGAAGCCGAAAGAATTGCTCATGGCAACCTTGATGGCCTTTTCCCTGGCCACATTGGGAACATAGTCAAGGTCGCACTCAGGGTCGGGGTTTTCATAGTTGATGGTCGGCGGCAGTATGCCGTTTTGCAGGGCAAGCACGCTGAAAATAGCCTCGACACCGCCGGCCGCGCCCAGCATATGCCCGGTCATGGATTTGGTGGAGCTGACGGCAACCTTCATTGCACAGTCTTTCAAAACCGTTTTCATGGCCTGCGTCTCGGCCAAATCATTCGCCGGTGTTGACGTGCCGTGAGCATTGATGTAATCGAGCTGATCATAGGTGATGCCGGCATCCTTGAGCGCAAGATTCATGCAGCGGGCAGCCCCCTCGCCGCCCGGAGACGGCGCCGTGATATGATAGGCGTCGGCATTGCAGCCGAAGCCGATGATCTCGGCCCGTATCGGAGCGCCGCGTTTCTTTGCATGCTCAAGCTCCTCGATCAAAAGAATGCCCGCTCCCTCTGCAATAATAAAACCGTCGCGATCGCGTTCAAAGGGGCGGCTTGCCTTCGTGGGCTCATCATTGTGCGTGGCGGACAGGGCTTTCATGGCGCTGAACCCTCCCACGGCAAGGGGCGTAATGGTCGATTCAACACCGCCTGCGATCATGGCATCGGCATCGCCGCGCTGAATGATCTTGAAAGCCTCGCCGATGGAATGGTTGCCGGTAGCGCAGGCCGTCACCATGGAGCTGTTGGGCCCCTTGCAGCCGAAATACATGGAAATCTGGCCCGGCGCGAGATTAATGATCAGCATGGGCACGAAAAAGGGCGATATCTTTTTAGGCCCGCCGTTAAGATATACTTCATGGTACCGTTCAATTGTTGCGAGGCCGCCAAGCCCCGAGCCGACCAGAACGCCAACGCGCTCGGCGTTCTCATCAGTGATCTCAAGGCCCGAGCTCTTCACCGCCATCTTGCCTGCGGCAAGGGCATAGTGAAGAAAGGTGTCCATCTTTTTTATTTCTTTCTTGTCCTGGATATAGTCCTCGGGATTGAAGTTCTTCACCTCGCCGGCGATCTTCGCCGGAAAATCCGTCGCATCAAAACGGGTAATGCGGGTGATGCCGGAGCGGCCATTTTTGACTGCGTCCCAGTTCTCTTCAACGCCGATCCCCAGCGGCGAAACAATGCCAAGACCGGTTACAACTACTCTTTTATTTTCCAACGCTTGTAACCCCCTATAGGTGTAGAGTTGAAAAAGCCTTCCAGGCACAGCCGGGAAGGCTTTCATTTATAGAAGCATGCGCCTGTTACCAGCTGCTGAGTCAAGCAGCTATTAGTTCTTGTGGGCCTTGATATAGTCGATGGCGTCTTTCACGGTCTGAATCTTTTCAGCCGCCTCGTCAGGAATCTCCTGACCAAACTTCTCTTCAAACACCATGATGAGCTCAACCAGATCAAGCGAATCAGCCCCTAAATCATCCACAAATGAAGCCTCGGGAACAACCTCTTCCGCGCTGACGGACAGCTGCTCGACGATGATTTCCTTCACCAGTTCTTCTACGGATTTATCTGCCATGTTACTAACCTCCTTATGTTCCTGTTTACTGTTATTGTTTGCCTCTGTTTTTTTAAATTGCTTACATATACAGCCCGCCGTTAATATGCACGACCTGCCCCGTGATGTAGCCTGACAGGTCGCTTGCCAGAAAGCAGACCAGCTCTGCCACGTCCTCGGGAAGCCCGAGTCTCCTGGCCGGGATCTGGCTGATCATGGCTTCCCGCTCCTTGTCGGGAATAGCATCGGTCATGGCGGTCTTGATAAAACCCGGCGCCACGGCATTGACCGTGATGCCGCAATGGCCATATTCGCGGGCTATGGCCTTGGTGAAGCCCATGACCGCCGCCTTGGATGCCGAATAGTTGGCCTGCCCGGCATTGCCCATGGCGCCTGTCACCGATGATATATTCACAATGCGTCCGTACTTGGCTTTAAACATGGGCCGTATGGCCGCCTTGGTACAATTAAACGTACCCTTGAGGTTCACGGCTATCACCTGGTCCCACTGTTCCTCCTTCATGCGAAGAAGCACGGTGTCGCGGGTGATGCCTGCATTGTTGACCAGAATGTCGATTTTGCCGTATGCGTCAGTACAGGCCTTGATCATCGCTTCGCAGTCGGCGGCTTCAACCACATTTACCTTTACCGCCACCGCCTTTCGCCCCAGCCGTGCAATCTCTGCCACAACTTCCTGCAGGCTCTGCTCATTGACATCAGCCACCACCATGTCCGCTCCGCGCTGCGCGAGCCTAAGGGCTATGGTGCGCCCGATGCCCTGAGCAGCTCCGGTAACTATTGCCGCTTTACCTGTTAAATTCATTCAGTTTCCCTTTTTATAGCAAATAGCGGGATAGTGCAAACACTTTATCAGTCTATCTTGTGTCCGGCCGCTTCCTTGACAAGATACTGGCCGATGACGGTGCGCTGAATCTGATTGGTGCCCTCATAGATCTGCAGAATCTTGGCATCGCGCATCATCTT
>JAFGCP010000332.1 GCA_016932595.1 Deltaproteobacteria bacterium | reverse complement strand
GGAATAACCTTGGTCTGGTCTTTATAGACTATGGAAAAGCCGTGAGAGAAATACAGGGCGTCGCCGGCCTTCAGATTTTTCTTAACCATGGGCCAGATGGCCCGCTGGGCCGCATCCGACACGAGCATCTGGATGATGGTGCCGCGCTGCACAGCCTCTTCAATATCAAACAGGGTCGTGCCGGGCTTCCAGCCGTCTTTGACAGCGCGGTCCCAGTCCCTTTTGATCTTTTTTGACTGGCCGATGATGACATGAAAGCCATTGTCCTTCATATTAAGCGCCTGTGCCGGGCCCTGCACGCCGTAGCCGATCACAGCGATGGTTTCTTTGCTCAGAACCTTGCGGGCCTTCTGCATGGGAAATTCTTTGCGCATAACGACGTTTTCTTTCTCGCCGCCGAAATTGATAAGTGCCATACTAAAAATCCTCCTTGCATTATGATAAAAAAAGTAATGCACCTGAAGCGGTGCAGCATGTGCGGGCAACAGTGTGCAAGCGCCGGTTTTCCCTGCGCATTTCCCGAATACTCTATATCTAACAGGCGTTTCTGTCAACAATTAGTGTGTGGGGCGGGAGGCTGATGCCGGTAAACGGCCTGCCCGGGAAGTCCGTTTTTTTACAACAGTCCGGGCGATTTTTTTGCTCTTTAATGGATATTTCTCCGGATTTTCCAGATTGTCTATTTCAAGATCAACATCAATATCGGGCCAGTGCAGATGAGCGCCATGCAGCAGATGCACGTTTTGAATGGCCTGCAGTGTCTGGTCTTTGAAATAAGGATACTGATCATAGCTTAAAAAATATTCCTTATTTTGCACCAGCATCCAGATGCCGAAAGGCGTTATGTTTTCAACGCGTACAGTATTTGATTTTTTCATAATGTATTCATAATAGCACTTGATGTCATTTCGAACGAATGTGAGAAATCTTAATACCCTTATTGTACTTCAGCTAAAGATCTCTCCCTGCGGTCGAGATGACTACAAGAAGAAAATGACAAAACAGCAAGTAGTCGTGTTTGTAATATATTGAAATTACGATCGCGGTCGTTCCCTACAACTTAAAAATGATAGCTCACGCCCTTGTTGAAGTTGGCCTTGCCCACAAGGTCTTTGATTTCCGGATCGTCGGAGCCGGCATAGCGGCTCAGCAGCTCGTCATAGGCAGCGTTTGCGGCCTCGCGGTGCATGGCCTTGCCGAATGAGAGCCCCTTGCTGAACAGGGCATTGGCTATCAGGCGGTGTACGGCCGCCTCCTGGGAGGAGCTGAAAAGATTAATGAGAGCGTCATAGGAAGCGCGCTCTTCTTCAAGCATGTTTTTACGGGTGAACATAAAACCCTTCTGCAGCAGGGCCTTTGCCACCTGCTCCCGAATGGCAGTTTCCTGCGCGCCGGCAAATTGCTGCACGACCCCGTCATAGGCGGCAATGGCATCGGCGGTTTTGCCCTGCTGGGCAAGCGTAATCGCCCTGTTCACCTGCGCAATAGCCGTGCTTTCGCGGCTTTCCGGATCATCGCTGCCGGACACAAGCTCCAGTGCCCGGTCAAAGCATGCCATGGCCTCTGCATCGCTTCGCTGTTTGCCCAGGATAACGCCCTTGTTGACGAGGGCCTTTGCCGCACACTTTTTCAGCTCCGGCTCAGGCGCTGTGCCGAAGCGCCCGATTATGTCGTCATAAATATTTTTTTCATCCCCGGCAGCCCCCTGCCGGGAAAATGCTTCGGCCTTTTTAAAAAGCTCCTCAACCTCTGCAACTCTCGCGTCACTCATATGCCTGTCCTTAGCGCTGTTTCAGATCAGATGACAGTTCAGTCAAATGCCGGTTGCCGGGCACAAGATAGTCTCGCACATAGCTCGCCACAAATTCGCGGAACCGGTCGGGCTGTTCAGGAAAGCCTGCCGCGCGGAGCCGCTGCATGTCGGCCTGCGTAAAATACTGATAGCGGCCCTGCAGCTCCTCGGGCATGGGAAAGTATTCAATGACCGGGGGCTTGCCAAGGCCGTCGAATACGCCACGGGCAAGATCATTGAAGGTATGGGCCCGGCCCGTGCCAACATTGAAAATGCCGTTTGCCTTGTCATTGGCAAGAGCAAACAGCGTAGCATCGATCACTTCATCGATATAGATAAAATCGCGGGCCTGCTCGCCGTGTTTGCAATCGGACAGGTGGCTTTCAAAAAGCCGTATTTTACCTGTCTTCTGCGCCTGCGGCACGGAATGAAAAACAACGCTTGCCATTTTGCCCTTGTGGTATTCGTTGGGCCCGAACACATTGAAATACCGAAGGCCCGCAACTGTGCCTGCAAGGCCGTTTTCAAGCACCCACATGTCGAACATCCATTTCGAGAAACCGTACTTGTTGAGCGGCCGAAGCCGGGGCGTAAGCTCGTCGGCATCGGAAAACCCCAGGCTCCCGTCGCCGTAGACAGCCGCAGAGGAGGCATACACAAACCGCCTGCCATGCTCGCGGGCCCACTGGCAGAGCAGTATGGAGAAATCGACATTGTTGGCCAGCAGGAAGTCCATGTCGGTCTCGGTGGTGTCGGAGCAGGCGCCCAGATGCACCACGGCGGTGATAGCATCTGCCTGCGGGTCTTCATTGAGGAAGTCGAGCAGCTCAGTGCAGTGCACGAAACGGCTGTAGCGCAGCCCGACAATGTTTTTCCATTTGTCCCGCTCGCCCAGACGGTCGGAAAGAATAAGATCGCTTCTGCCCGTGCGGTTGAGCGCACAGGCAACAGCGCTGCCGATAAAACCGGCAGCACCCGTTATAAGTATCATGACGGTTCTCCTTTACTGGTAATGAAATGTCGCACTGTGCTGTTGAATCCATCGGCCGCTTCCTGCATGACCATGTGGCCGGCTTTTGCAAAAGGCATGAAATCGCCCTGCGGCAATTTTTCTGCAAGCTCGCGGCCCGCCTCAGGAGGCGTAATTGTATCATGATTACCGGAGATGACAAGAGCAGGGACTGAAATTTTGCCTGCCCAGGCCGTAGCGTCAAACTGCGTGCAGGCAAACACGTCTTCATACATTGCCTGCCCGCCGTTGCTCAAAAGCATTTCAAGCCCGCGATGATAGAGCTCTGGCGCAACTCCCGGGGCATAGGCGCTGTCGCAGGAGGCCCGCGCTGCGCGGTGAAAGTCTTTCTGCAGCACCTTCAGATATTCCGGAGCCACCACAAAGCGCATGGCCGTGCTCACGAGTATGAGTCCCTCCACCCGCGTGGGATAGGCATGGGCCATTGCCTGGGCTATGGCGCCACCCATGGAATAGCCCATGAGAATAAAGCGATGCAGACCTAAGGCCTCGGCGAAAGCCTCGATCCATGAGGCATAATCTTCGATACTGTAGCCGCCCCTGCCGTGTGTGGCGCCATGGCCGGGAAGATCGGGGGCGATAAGCGTACAGTCAGCAGCAAGGCCAGAAAACTGGCTGGCCCATACCGAACTGTCGCCGCCCGAGCCATGCACGCACAGCAGAGTAGGCTTGCCATGGCCGGCAACCGATGAGATTCGGTACGCGATTTTATGTCCGTCGATAGTTGTAAAAAGCATTGTTGTTCACCACAGAGGATTTTCAAATCCCCTCGTTCCTGAATCTAAATTATCGTAGGCTGGGCAAAACGAAGTGTGCCCAGCTTTCTTTTAATTGGTTTATATATTGTTGGGCACGCTGCGCTTTGCCCAACCTACCGACTGTAAAAAAGAGCTTTTCCTTTTGACGATCTCACGTCAAAAGGAATATACTTATTCTCTGTGCCCTCTGCGCCTCTGTGGTGAACATTCCTCAATGCGCTTCGCGCCAGTTATTGCCCCAGTTCACATCGACCTTCAGGGGCACGGACAGCTCCACAACGCCTTCCATGACGGTGCGAACAACGGCGGCAAGCTTTTCCATCTCCGCCTCGGGCGCTTCAAAAACCAGCTCGTCATGCACCTGCATGATCATACGCGCCTGTAGCTTCTCCCTCTCAAGGGCCGGGCCGATATGCAGCATGGCCATTTTTATAAGGTCTGCGGCTGTGCCCTGAATGGGGGCATTGATGGCCGTTCGCTCGGCAAACTTGCGCACAGCGCCATTGTTGGCAGTGATCTCGGGCAAATAGCGCCGCCGGTTCATAAGCGTTGTCACATAGCCGTCTTTGCGGGCAGCCTCCAGCACGCTGTCGAGGTAGTCGCGCACGCCGCGGTACTTGCGGAAGTAATCGTCGATATAGGCCTGCGCCGTGCGGCTGTCGATGCCCAGGGCCTTGCTCAGGCCAAATGAGCTCATGCCGTAGATGATGCCGAAGTTTATCACCTTTGCGTCGCGCCGCATGGTGGGGGTGACCAGTTCCGGCGTGACGCCCAGAATCGCCGAGGCTGTGCGTGTGTGAATGTCCTCATCCCTGCGGAAGGAATCGCACAGGGTCTTGTCGCCTGACATATGCGCCAGTATCCGAAGCTCAATCTGCGAGTAGTCGGCAGACAGTATCTTCCAGCCCGGATCGCTGACAAAAGCCTCGCGTATACGGCAGCCTTCATCAGTACGGATGGGTATGTTCTGGAGATTCGGCTCGGAGCTGCTGAGTCTGCCCGTGGCTGTGACGGTCTGGTTATAGGAGGTATGGATGCGGCCGGTGGCCGGGTTTACCAGTTCGGGCATATTGTCTATATAGGTTGATTTCAGCTTTGCAATGCTTCGGTATGCCAGCACCTGCCCGGGCAGCGGATGCAGATGCCCCAGCTCGTTTAAGGTATCGACATCGGTTGCGTAGCCGGTTTTGGTTTTTTTCTGTACGGGAAGCCCCAGCTTTTCAAACAGCAGCTCGCCGAGTTGCTTCGGGGAATTGATGTTGAACTCGCAGCCCGCGATTTCATAAATATTTTTTTCGATGCCCGCTATTTTTAAGCCGAATTCATCGGAGAGACCGCGCAAATGCTCCATATCAACTTTCACGCCCACCATTTCCATCTGCGCAAGCACAGTGACAAGAGGCATTTCCAGGTCATAGAAAAGTTTTTCAGCCGCTGCGGTTTTCAGCTGCGGCAGCAGCTTGCCTGCAAGCATGAGCGTTATATCGGAATCCTCACAGGCATACTCAACAGCCTTGTCGATGGGCACCTGGTCGAAGGTGATCATGCTTTTGCCCGAGCCTGCCACATCTTTAAACGAGATCATGCGATGGTCGAGCTGATCAAGGGCCACATCATCAAGATTGTGCCGGTATTTTGACGGATTGATCACATAGGAGGCCACCATGGTGTCGCAGGCTATGCCCCGCAGCTCTATGCCGTGGCGCTTGAAAAGGATGTATTCATATTTAATATTGTGCCCGACTTTTTTCGGCGCCTCGTCCTCAAGCAGGGGCCGCAGCTGCGCCAGCAGCCGGCCCAGATCCGGCTGGCCGGCAAGCCCCTGATGAGCAACCGGTATATAGCAGGCTTCATGGTCCTGCACGGAAAAAGAAATGCCCACTATGTCTGCGCGCATGGGGTCTATGGAGTTTGTCTCAAAATCAAGGGCAAAGGCCGGGCAGGTGGAGAGGCGCGCAATGAGGGCGTCGATATCGGCAGCGCTGGTGAGCATGTGGTAGTTCTTGACCGAAATCTGCGCAGGGGTAACCGATTCAAGCAGTTTTTTAAATTCAAATTTTTTATACAGGCCCCGCAGGGCTTCCTCATCGGGCTGCGGCAGTTGGCAGTCGCGCCATGAAATGTCAAGGGAAACGGCCGTGTCTATGGTCACCAGCTGGCGGCTCAAATAGGCTTTTTCACGATTGGCGGCAAGCGCCTCTTTTGCTTTCTTTTTGGTAATGGCATCAAGGTTTGCATAGACGCCGTCAAGGCTGCCGTAGGCATTGATCAGCTCTGCCGCTGTTTTCTCGCCGATGCCGGGCACGCCCGGCACATTGTCGCTTTTGTCGCCCATGAGGCTGAAGATTTCGATTATTTTTTCAGGCGGCACGCCGTATTTCTCCCGCACCGTATCAGCGCCGGTCACGGCGCCGCGCATGGTGTCAAGCAGCGTGATGCGGTCGCTCACAAGCTGGCACATGTCCTTGTCGCCGGAGATGATCACCACGTCAAGGCCGTCGGCTTCAGCCTGCCGCGCCATGGTGCCGATCACGTCATCGGCCTCAAAGCCCGGCTTCTCAACCGATGCGATGCTGAAGGCCGTGATGACATCCTTCATATGGGGAATCTGGGCTGAAAGCTCATCGGGCATTTTCGGGCGGTGGGCCTTGTAGTCCTGATAGACCTCATGCCGGAACGTGGGCTCGGGGCAGTCGAGCACCGCCGCCAGGTAGTCTGGCTTCTGCTCCTTGAGCAGCTTCTGCAGCATGGTCGTAAAGCCGTAGATGGCATTGGTGGGCAGGCCCTCGGAGGTTGAAAGCGGCGGCAGGGCGAAAAAAGCCCGGTAATAATAGCCGCTCACATCAATAAGATAGAGTTTTTTTCGCTCGGTCATGGCAGGTCCTTCAGAATACAGGCCGGCATGCGAGCAGGCCCTTCAGTAGTGTTTATAGTGGGGTTTTGGTTGATTCGGATTATGAGATTGAACGTATACCAAATGCAGGTTTCAGTCAAAGAAAAAGGGGCTGAACTGGACCGGCCTGGCCATTGTATTGAAATTACCGGAGCTTCATCATGTTCAGGATATTGATTCATTGCCATTGTTGCCCTAAACTGGCGCACTATCCCGCTACGGCTGATTCTTTCGGCCTGCATGCTGTTGTTTTGTGTTAGAAAATATGTTTGCAAAGCAAAACTCAGCGTGTATTATGAGATCGAGCATGACGAATTTTTATCTTTTGTTAAAAAACAGAAACTGTTTCACAGCGACATTTTTGAGGGCTTAAACAATGCAGGCCATAAAAAAAATCATGGAAGTTGAAAAAGACAAAAGCATCAGCCTGAAATCTCTTCCGTTCAAGCCGGGCAGCACGGTTGAGGTCATCGTGATTCCCGCAACAGACCAGGCGAAGGACATTTTCAGTTTTATGGATACAGTGGTGAAAAACAAAAAGATTGCTCCCCTCAGCACGAAACAGATTGAAAAGATAGTGCATGAAGCCAGAGCCCGCAGATAAAATAACAATTGTCTTTGAAACCAATTTTTTAAAAAAAATATAACCACCCCAATATACCTCACGAAAGTTGTTTTGAGTTAATGTACTATTGAAAGCTAGCTATGTTTGAAAAAATCAAAAAAAAGAATTTTCAGGTTCTTGCGTTACATCATGCAGAAGCCATTTTAAAGCACGATATGAAAACTGCTGCTGATGAACTGGAATCTGTGCTTCTGAACGTCTCCATTCCAGTTGAGGAACTTGTTTACGGTGGAGGCGGCGAAGGAGAGCTAACACAACGAATACGCCGGGAACTTGCTGAAACCTATGGATGGAAAAAACACAATTTTGAAATAAAAAAAATTGTTGATGGAGAAGAAAAAGAATCCATCTCCCATGAAATAGACCATGTTAAGAAATTCTTAAAAGGCACTTTTGCTCTTGAACTTGAGTGGAATAACAAAGACCCTTTTTATGATCGGGATTTAGAAAATTTTAAACGATTACATGCTGATGGCGTTATTTCTATTGGCGCTATTATTACGCGTGGCATCTCCTTGCACGAAGGCATGCGCGATCTAATTGAAGCTTTCGCACGCAAAGAGGGCATAGATAGCATTGCAAAGCTTTCGCGTTTTTATGCGCCCACAAGTCGCCAGAAAGATATTATTAAGAAGGCGGCAGAGTCAAAAGGTTCTTTTGAAAAGGGGTGGGCTCATGCTTTTGTCTCGGATAAATTCGGTGAGGCAACGACACATTGGCGGAAGTTAGAAGACCGTGTCCGGCGTGGAGTTGGGAACCCGTGTCCGTTGCTGCTTATTGGCATTCCGAAAAATGTTGTTATCATTTAAAACAAAAGTGGCTGTTGGAGCTTAAAACATGACGAAAATTATTAATATCACCGATATAAATCCATCAGAGGACTTGCTGGCAAAGGCGAAAGGGCCTTACTCTACGATTCTTGCCGATCCTCCTTGGCAGTTCCAGAATCGTACTGGGAAAATGGCTCCCGAGCACAAGCGGCTTCTTCGGTATCCGACTATGGAATTGAAAGAAATCTTAGAGCTTCCGGTTCCAAAGCTTGCCGCCGCTAAATCTCATCTGTATCTATGGGTTCCTAATGCTTTGCTGCAGGAGGGGCTCAGAGTAATGGAAGCATGGGGCTTCACCTATAAATCCAATTTAGTATGGTATAAAATCCGAAAAGATGGGGGGCCAGATGGGCGGGGGGTTGGCTTCTATTTTAGAAATGTGACTGAATTGGTTCTTTTCGGAGTTCGGGGAAGTATGCGTACTTTAACTCCCGGCAGGACGCAAGTAAACTTGTTTTCAACCAGAAAACGAGAGCATTCACGAAAACCAGATGAGTTTTATAATTTAATCGAAGCATGCTCACCTGGCCCTTACCTTGAGTTGTTTGCCCGTTTTGTACAACCCGGATGGGACCAGTGGGGAAATGAGGATGTGGAAAAGAATGCCTACCACGGGGTTGCCATGCGAAAAGCCCACTGCGATCCGCAGATGAGACTTTTTGAAAGCCCAAAGGGCTACGGTTGTAAAACAAAATAATCGCAAAAAATCCAACCAGCCGATAGCTCAATGTCCGAACACCTCATCATGCGTTTTAACACGGCCTGCCTTATAATCCGACCGGGCCTCCTTGATGCTTTTCAAGTACTCGGGGGAGGTTGCCGCGAGCAGCTCTTCCAGAAAATCATCCCTGTCTTTTTTGTTCATTGACTTTACGGCGCCAATAATTTCTTGACGGGATAAAGTAACTTTGATCTCGTTTAGCACGGGAAACTCCCCTTCACTGTTTTTGTTTAAGTATAGCACTTATTTTAACACTTTATCATTTTTGGCAACTTCCTGTAACCATACTCCGTGATACTGTATGCACTGCATAGGTGCAGCGAAAATATGGGTGGATGCATGGGGGCGCAGTTCACAAATCACACAAACCATGATTATTCAACAAAGACTGTCTTGAACCCCTGCTCATTGGCTGTTTCAAGCTGTGTGCGGTCGGAGCTATGGCCGTTGTGAATCGGCAGGAAGCTGGAAGATTTATTTAAATTGAGCTTTAAGATTGCCGATTGCGGAATGATTTGATAGATTTAGAATAAAGTTATGCTTGTTTTTGTTCAGTCTGCAATATATTAATAAAAGGATGAGCAACTCAAGAAAGGTGACAAAATGGAACCGGCCAATATACAGTTTTCAAATCTCTCTTTCAGCCAAAAGCTAAACTTAATGGAAGCGATTTGGGATGATCTTACAAAAAATGAAGCGCTCTTCGAATCGCCCGCCTGGCATGAAGAGGAGTTAAAAGACAGAGACAAAGCATGCGCATCCGGAAACACAAAGATATCTGACTGGAATGATGCAAAAAAAAGAATCAGAAAGAATGTTGCATGCGAGTAAAGCTCCTTGAGGCCGCCGAGAAAGATATTGAGGAAGGATACCGCTTTTATGAAAAACAGGCTCCCGGCCTTGGATCATACTTTCTTGACTCCCTGTTTTCCGACATTGATTCTCTTGCCTATTATGGTGGCATCCATCAAATCATATTCAACCACCATCGCCTTCTCTCTAAGCGGTTCCCGTTTGCTGTTTACTATCAGGTAGATGAAGATATTGTTCTGGTTAAAGCCGTTCTCGATTGCCGGCGTCATCCAAGCTGGATGAGGAAAAAACTGGTATAGGCATAACGCAGCCTGCATCGCTGGGTGAATTAAGGCGACATGAATATCGTCTTGATTAGCACAACAGAAATAAGGTTTCCTTTTGGATCGAGAAAGTTAAATATTTGATCACCCCCCTTTGACCTGCCTTTCATTTATTCAACAAACACTGTCTTGAACCCCTGCTCATTGGCTGTTTTGAGTTGCCTGCGATCGGAGGTGACAAAGGGGAGCGAAATTCGCATAGCTTCCTGAAATATCAGCGCCGAGGCAATATGCAGGGCATCAAGCGATCTGATCGGAGAGCCTGCGAGGATCTGCTCGGCCTTTGCAAGCACATCATCGGTAAGCCGGATGATTTCAATATGGGCAAGGCTTTCACGAATTTTATTAATCAGCGTCTCAAATTCCCGGGTTTTCAGCTCACCGGCATGCTTTTTTCGGGACAGGGCTGAAAAGCATTCAACCGACACTATCGCCGATGAAAGAACCCTATATTTTTCAACTAACTCCCGTGCCTGAATCGATCCGAATTCCTTTACGAAAATTTTCAGATACGTGCTTGTATCGAAATAGGCCCAGGTTTGCACCATTACAGCCTTTCATTGCGCTCGTCGATAATAAGGCTGGAAACGGCCTTACCCGGCAGGACAACCGGCTTGGGTAGTGTGAGCTGCCCTGAACCGCGCTTGAGAATGCCATTTTCTTCCAGTGCGTTCAGCCGGTCTTCCATGGTATCTTCCTTTGGAGCGACCGGTCGTATTGCCGCTATCGGTACACCGCGCTCGGTGAGCACAATCTCCCGGCCTTTTTTCACGAGCTTAATATATTTTGAAAAATGCATGTTTGCTTCCCGCAGTCCCACCTGCATGGCATATCCTCCTATAATGTAGTTACATACCTACATTAGTACACATTGTGCATGTTCGCAAGCGTATTTTTTGGTCGAAATCAACGGCAACGTTTCATTCCTAGTTGCGCCGGTGCTTTTTATAATACCCGATCAGCCCGTTTGTGGAGGAATCGTGGGTGGTGACGGGCCCGTCGTGGGCAAGTTCAGGGAAAATGTTTGTGGCAAGCTCTTTCCCGAGCTGCACGCCCCACTGGTCAAAAGAGCAGATGCCCCAGATGATTCCCTGCACAAAAACCTTGTGCTCATACAGGGCGATAAGCGCCCCCAGCGTGTGGGGATCAAGTTTTTCAAACATGATGGAATTGCTGGGCCGGTTGCCTTCAAAAACGCGGTGGGGGGCAAGCCGGTCTATCTGGTCTTCGGCCATACCCTGAGCTGCAAGCTCGGCGCGCACCTGCGCGCTGGTCTTGCCGTTCATGAGCGCCTCGGTCTGGGCGAAAAAATTCGACAGCAGCATGGCATGGTGCCCGCCAAGAGGGTTATGCGACACGGCAGGGGCAAGAAAATCGCAGGGCACGAGTCTGGTTCCCTGATGCAGAAGCTGGTAAAAAGCATGCTGGCCGTCGGTGCCGGGCTCGCCCCAGATGATCGGGCCTGTGGAGCATGCAACAGGGCCGCCGTCTCGCGTAACGCTTTTGCCGTTTGACTCCATGTCGAGCTGCTGAATATAGGCAGGCAGCCGCCGCAGGTACTGGTCATAGGGCAGTATGGCATGCGTATCGCAGCCGAAAAAATTGCTGTAGAGAATGCCCGTGAGGGCAAGAATTACGGGCATGTTCTGCCGCAAATCGGCTTCGCGGAAGTGGCAGTCCATGGCATAGGCGCCGGCCAGAAACTGCTCGAAATTGTCCATGCCGATAGAGAGCGCCACCGGCAGCCCGATAGCAGACCAGACCGAGTACCGGCCGCCCACCCAGTCCCAGAACTCGAACATATTCTCCGTGTCGATCCCAAACCACCGCACCTCATCAGTGTTGGTGGAAACAGCCACGAAATGCCGGGCTACCGCAGCCGCATTGCCGGTTTTCTCCACAAGCCACCGCCGAGCCGTATGCGCATTTGTCATGGTTTCAAGAGTGGTGAATGTCTTGGAGGCCACAATGAACAGCACCGTCTCGGGATTCAGCCGGCGCAGGGTTTCGGCCATATGCGTGCCGTCGATATTGGATACAAAATGCATGGCAAGATCGCGCCTGCCATAGGGCGTGAGGGCCTCGGTAACCATGGCAGGCCCGAGATTTGACCCGCCGATACCGATATTCACGATATCGGTAATAGTCCGGCCCGTATGGCCTGTCCAGCTGCCGCTGCGCACCGCTTCTGAAAAGCTGCGCATTTTCGCAAGCACGCTCTGCACTCCCGGCATGACATCTTTTCCGTCTACCAGCAGGGCGCTTTTCGAGCGCTTGCGCAGGGCCGTATGCAGCACAGGGCGATTCTCGGTGCGGTTGATGTGTTCTCCTGAAAACATCCGCTCGATCCAGCCTGCAAGGTCGCTTTCACGGGCAAGCTGGAGCAGCAGGTCAAGGGTTTTCTCCGTCATCAGGTTTTTTGAAAAATCACACAGTATGCCCGCAGCCTCGATGCTCATCGCCTCAAAACGTTGCCCGTCGCAGGCAAAAAGTTCTTTCATGGTTGTATTTTTCAGCTCCTGTGCGTGATATGCGAGGGCCTGCCAGGACGACGCTGTTGTGGTTTGCATACATTTACCTTTCCTTAAAGGATGAAAACCTGTTATAGTTCATTCTGCCAAAGCAGCTCAAACAAAGCAATTGCTTTTTGCTTGCACCTTTACGCTTTGTTTTAATTTAAAAATTAAT
>JAFGCP010000331.1 GCA_016932595.1 Deltaproteobacteria bacterium | reverse complement strand
GCGGATCGGCAGCCGTCGGCGCATCAGGCCCGAGCTCCGGTGGCCCGTCAAGCGTTGCAGCGGCAGCGGCAATTGAGCGGGTCAGCCCGGAAATTGACAGGCGCCAGGCTTCCTCCAGCGTTGAAGTATATCTGGTGTACCCATGCTTTTTGGCGTATGCCAGCACCTGTTTCATGAGCTCGTTTTCGCCGGTTTTCAGCAGTTCAACAAGAGCATGCATTTGACCTTCCTCGCGCCCTGCGGCACATATCGCCGCCGGGCAGGGTTAGCACTGTTTAAATACATGTATACTTGATAAACAGCAAAAAATCCAGACCGCGGTTGAAACGAAAAAGGCGCCGGGTGTTCACCAGTTTGCCGGTGCCGGGGGGCTTTCTGTCATTGCAGGCGATGTGCGTCACTCCGGCATACTCGATGCTCTTGCCTGCATACTTACAACGATAGCGCTCATGGCTGCTGAAATACTCACAGCGGTTCTTACCCTCAACATCCCGGGCATCCTTTCAGCCGTGCTCAACGGCGTGGTGAGCCTCCTGAGCTGCATATTCTCGATACTAATCTAGGAGGCCATGACAATTCATTTTGGCAGTTTCCCCCTGTAGGAGCGGCTTCAGCCGCGAAACTATCGCACCTAAAGGTGCTCCTACAATAAAAACCATCACCAGCAATTTAAAAAGTCATAAGCCACCAGCAGGCCGAGTGAAGCTGCGCATACCTTGCGCCGATGCGGTTTTTTTCGTGCGGGGCATGCGCAGTTTAAGCCGCTTTTCGCTGAATCATAAGCCCCATTCGGATCTCTCGGGACAGCACTCCAAAGAGCCCTTTGAAAGGGAGCCTTTTGAAGAAGCGCGCGAATCCTCCAGGCGAATTATTCATATAGAGCTGCATCGGCCAGTGACAATTTCCATAGATCTTTAAAGATAATTTTCTGTAGTGCCCCGTTGTCCAATACGACAATCCCTCCCGGCAGTACCTGTGATTTGCAGCTGCGACGGCCTGCCACGGCTGGTTTTTTTGAAATTCATTGCGGACGCCAAGAAGCGCCCACAGCCCGAGCCACCACTTCGGACAATGCGGCCACAAACAATTCACTAAAGGAACATAGATATGCGGTTCATACGGCAGGTACCATTTTCCGGGATACAGGTGCATTGAGAATCCGCCTGTGTATTTCCCTGAAGCAGGCCTCTTTGTTCTGCGCATGCTCCAATACGCTTGTACTGATAACAGCATCAAAGGTGTTTCCGCTGAAGGGAAGCCGGTAGGGGCTCCGGCAGATCGTGCTCAGCCTGTTTGAGACAGGAAGATTCTCGTCCAGCCAGTACGCTCTCGTATCGCAACCATTATCAAAACCCCGGCGAAAAAGATCGTGAACCAGCTGTCCCGCGCCGCATTCGAAATCAAGTACCTTTGCAGAGGCGGGGCGCTCGAAGCCGCCCAGCTTTTTTATTGCGGCTTCAATGAATGCCGCTGCCCCGTTGCTATTTTCCTGCATGTCTTCTTTCTGATGCACAGGCGCCTGTTTCCTGTTGTGCTGTTGCGACAGAGCCCGCAGGCCGGCTGCGCTCACTAGTGTTTCGATTACCTCTTCCAGCCGCTGCTTTGCTTTGTTTTTTTTTATACGTATTGCCGGTGTGTATGATACGGCCTTCTACATAACCGAGCACTGCTTTGTCAAATGAAAGAGCCTGCTGCGCATTCCATAAAAAACATTTTATTCCCCTTCGCATACGCATAAGAGCTGTAGCGCAGTGCGGGGATACGCGGACATCTTAAAAAAAGCTGGGGGGCATTGAGTGACTGCTTGAAAAGCCGGCTTAAAACCATGCGGCTTTTTGATTTGCAGTTCAGCAGTCGTCCATGCTCGGTAATCAGGCAATTTTTGACTGCCGCATTGAGGTAGTGCGGTATTGATGGGCTTACCGTCAGCCCCTGCGTGCAAAACCCCCTGTCGTTTTTTTAAGAAAAAAAATTGACGCCACCAGCTATGATATGACATATAATGGCTTAAAAACTTGATTCTCTTTTTGACAAATGCAAGAAAAACTGTGCAGAATAAAAAACAATAAAAAACGGAGAAGACCCTATGTCTGAGAAAAAAAACTGCCCGGTAAAGCTGCCCCCTGAAACCCCTGCCGTCATCTGCGCAAATTGCGGCGCTGTAGCCTTGAAGCCCACCAGCGTCTGCAAACCGCAGGGTCATGGCACAAAAAAAGACTGGTGCGGCACCGAGTCCATCAAACAGCCATCTTTCTGCCGCAACAATGTTCACACAAACCGCTATCAATGCGCCACATGCGGGCAGGTTGCGGTTGACTGCGAATTGCTCTGCGCTCCCGAACCCCTTGTTCGGAAATAACGGCGGCAGACGGCTGCGGCAGCAAAAAATGATGCTTCCCGCTTACCAAGCCGTGATGCAAAGGCAGAATCCCGGTAAAACCCTCAACACTGTTTCTGACTTTCCAAACCGCCATTCCGGCCTGTGAGCACAGAAACATAAGATTACAATAAAAACCGGTGAGCGGTTGCTCCCCGGTTTTTCTTTGTACGCAAACCAAGTGAAAACAGCAGCCCGGCCTTCCGCCTATGGCGCAGTGAATATGCAGTTGCAGATCGGCTGGAGAATATCAAACAGCACATACAGTTGATATTTCTGACCGCTCACAAGGGCCGGCGGCGCGGCATTGTCCCCAGGCGTAACCTGATAGGTTCCATCGGGGATGCCCCCATAGACTATACCGGGAGACAGCTCCGCAACATTGGCCAGCACATCCAGACGCCAGAGCACGCCCTCGGGATTATCATTGCTTGGCGGCACTCCGGGATTTTTAGAGCCCACCTCTTTTACATAAACATACCGGGCATTACCGCCTGTCCAGAAGATTTTTCCATCTGCCTGAATGGTTTCTTCGCTCGTGCAGTTGTCCGGCGGCGTGTCGATAATATCAATCAAAAAAGACCCGAACTCATCAAAGGCCGCTATATCGGCGTCGGTCACGCCGCGCCTGGTGAGCTCATTGTTGAAAAACTGCTGCACGCGGGGCACATCAGTTGTGGGGAAGCCCGTGCTGTCGCGGCTGAAACCGTTGTTGTTTTCAGCGGTAAATTTACCGAGAATTTCAGAGGATACTTTGCCGGAGAGAATCGCAACGCCCTGATCGCTTAACTGGTCGGTCCAGATTCCCGGCGCGCTGATGTCCCACACCGCAGCCTTCCTGCCGCTGCTTGCGGTGTCATGACAGCAGACGCAGCCTGACGCCCTGACCTGACTGTTTATCCACCGCAATTCAGCCATGAACTTCCTGTCAAGCTGCCGCGGATCTAGAGGATTCACTTCATTATAGGGGGGTATATTAAAATAAGGCCTCTGGGTTAATACCACATCACAGTTGCCGTACTCCATAAAGCTCCTGCCTTCTTCAGTACTTCCGGAAATGGCCACACTGGTGCAGACCAGATTGTCGTCAGATGAAACACGATCACCGGCTGCAATGCCCTGGCATGATTGAAACGGCTGTATAAAGACGCCTTCAAGCGGCGGGGTTTCATAGGCCCCGGATCGTATCCACGCCTGGATTTTTTCAATGTCGCACCGCGAGAGCTTCCTCGAAGCCAGAGGCATTGCTGCATATCCGGGGTTATGATTGATGACATTGACCAGCTTCTTGTTATTGACAACCGCCTGGACCTGCTCATATTTTTCAAGAATTATGCCTCCCTGGGCGCTGTTTGCCTGATGGCAGGGGTAGCAGTTGGAGGTGAGTATAGGCAAAACCGTCTCATTAAAAGTTGCATTTGACGTATCACACGGAGCCTTGCAGCCTGCCGCCGCTATGAGTACTGCCATATACAGGGCCGCTCCTTTCAGGATATGTGCTGTGCTATTCCTGCTCTTCATATGTGTCCTCCTATGGGGTTACATTTTTTTATGAGAAGCTGACTGGCAAAATCAAAATATATACTATATATAAATTATAAGTGCGCACCTGTCAATTGCAAGCCCGCTGCAGCAAAAGCAGTTAGCCAAACAATGACAGTCTCCCGTTTTGAGGCAGCAGCTACCGGGCATACAATGCCCTGTGCGCAACTGGCAAGAATCCATTCCAGGAAGGATACTCCCATGAAAAAAAGCAGCCCCCTGATTTCGAGGGCAGTATCACTGATTATTTTAATCTTTGCTGCGGCCGCCGCCGTCCTGCCCGGCGCGGGATGCAAACCAGCCCCCCCCGGGTCTCCATCACTGCAGATACAGCTTGTCGCCTCGGGGTTCACACACCCGACTGCCCTGGCCGCGCCGGGAGACGGATCGGGCAGGCTTTTTATAACCGAGCAGACCGGCGCTGTCAGAATAGTGGGCAGCAGCGGCAGTCTGCTGCCGGCGCCTTTTCTAGATATCAGCGACCGCATGGTCAAGCCCCTTTCCGCCTATGATGAAAGCGGGCTCCTGGGCATCGCCTTTCATCCGGATTATGCCGTAAACGGCCGCCTGTTCATCTTTTACAATGCGCCCCCCACAGCTCTGACGCCGGATGGCTACAGCTCGAATGTCCGTGTTTCCGAATTTCTGGTGTCGCCGGAAGACCCGGACCGCGCAGACCCGGCCAGCGAAAAGGTACTGCTTGAGGTTCCCCATCCCCAGACAAACCACAACGGCGGCCAGCTCGCATTCGGCCCCGACGGCTATCTGTATATCGGCATCGGCGATGGGGGCGCGTCAAATGATGTCGGGCTGGGACACACCCCCGGCCTCGGCAATGGGCAGGATACGGCAAATCTGCTTGGCAAAATACTCCGAATCGATGTTGCAGCAACCGGCACTGCCGCCATTCCTCCTGAAAATCCCTTTGCAGGCGACCCGCAGAAAAAAGAGGAGATTTACGCCTATGGCTTCAGAAATCCCTGGCGCTTTTCATTTGATGCCGGCTCGGGCCGGCTTTTCTGCGGAGATGTCGGCCAGAGCCTCTATGAGGAAATTGATATCGTCGTCTCTGGCGGCAACTATGGCTGGAATATCAAAGAAGGCCTCAGCTGCTTCAACAAAGACAGCGCATCATCACCGCTTGACACCTGCGCAGATACCGGCGCCGGCGGCGAGCCCCTGATCGATCCGGTGATCAGCTACGGCAGGCCCGCCAGCGGCGGCACGATTGCGGGAAGGTCCGTGGCGGGAGGCTATGTGTACCGGGGCGCAGCTGTCCCGCAGCTGCAGGGGCACTATGTTTTCGGCGACTGGTCGACAAGCTTTACCAGTGCAGACGGCTCTGTTTTTATAGCCGGCGAAAATACAGCAGGCTCCTGGCAGGTGCAGGAATTATTTATCAGGCGTGACAGCAGGCCCGCCCGAAGGCTCAACCGCTTTCTTCTGAGCTTCGGTGAAGATGCAAGCGGTGAAATATATCTGCTCACCAGCAAAACCCTCGGCCCGTCAGGCCCCCGGGGCGAAGTCTATAAAATTATCGGTGCAGACATAGCGCAGCAGTAATGCTGCAGTGCCGCCGGCTTGCGGACATCATCGACTCGCACCTTGCCCTGAGAAGCACGGCAGCGGTAGCTGTTGCCCCGGCCTGCCGGTTTTCAGAATCTGCTCTGCAGGAAACTCCCCCTCTCGGCTGCGTTCTGGAAAAAACTCCAGGATGAGGCGGCAGCCTATTTTCCTTTGGTACTGTTTCTCCTGCGCCTCACGCCGGATTGCCGTCAAGGGGAATTGCCTTGACACCCTATCGCTTTCGGCCTATATTCATAATATCCTAAAGCACGTTCCTATCAGTCTCTTTATCCTCACACAATTCTGATGGCGCTTATTTGGGCTTTGCGGCTCCCGCAGCTCGGCATGCTGTACGTCTCGCTTTGCTGTTTCCCGATTGTCTTTTGCCGCTTATGCCGTGCACATAAACCATGCCCTGCATTGCATTATACAGGTGAAGCGTCATACACTGCTTCAGGGGCAGAGGTATAGCCTCAGCTGTTCAATGACATGATTCAGTTTGTTCTCATTGTCACACGACCGCGTCTTTCGTGTGCCTTTCATATTCTACATTCATCCTCATCACAAAGACGGTGCGGGCGTACCGGCCCGCAATAGAGAGGCGCCATATCCATGAAGAAACCATCAGGCCCCCGCAAAATTGCATTCCTCGGCGACTATCTGCCAAGAAAGTGCGGCATTGCAACATTCACGACAGATTTGCGTTCTTCGATAGCACTGGAGTTTCCGGACACGAAGTGCCTGGTCGTACCGGTCAATGACATCGAGGGCGGCTATGACTATCCGCCGGAGGTGCGATTCGAAATCGGGGAGCAGGACCTGCCGTCCTATCTGCGCGCGGCAGATTTCCTCAACATCACGGGCGTTGACGTGCTGTGCGTGGAGCACGAGTTCGGCATTTACGGCGGACGGGCCGGCAGTCACGTGCTGGCGCTGCTGCATGAGCTGCGCATGCCGATAGTGACTACGCTGCATACGATTCTGCGGGACCCTACGCCCGATCAGCAGCGCGTCATGCGCGACTTGATCCGGCTTTCGACGCGGCTGGTGGTTATGGCTGAAAAGGGCCGGGAGTTTTTGCTGGACGTCTATCAGGCGCCGGCGGCAAAGATAGACCTTATTCCGCACGGTATTCCCGACATGCCTTTCGGCGACCCAAATTACTTCAAGGACGAGTTCGGCGTGGCCGGCAAAAAGGTGCTGCTCACCTTCGGCCTGCTCTCGCCGAACAAGGGCATAGAGTATGCGCTGCGAGCCCTGCCTGACATTATCGCCGAATTTCCCAATACGGTTTTCATCGTCGTTGGACAGACACATCCCAATCTGCTGCGCGATGAGGGTGAGCTGTACCGCCTGAGCCTTGAGCGGATGGCCACGGACCTCGGCGTGCAGAAGCATGTTGTGTTCTTCAACCGCTTCGTGGAGCTGGACGAATTAATGCGGTTTATCGGCGCGGCGGACATTTACCTCACGCCCTATCTTACGGAGGCTCAAATCACGTCGGGCACGCTGGCCTATGCCTTCGGCGCCGGTAATGCCGTTGTGTCGACCCCCTACTGGCATGCACAGGAGCTGCTGACCGCGGAGCAGGGCAAACTGGTGCCGTTTCGCGACGAAAAGGCCATCTCGCAAGCCGTCACCCAGCTGCTGCACGACGAGCCGCAGCGTCACCTGATGCGCAAAAACGCCTACCTGCTGGGCCGCGACATGGTGTGGAGCCGCGTGGCGCAGCTGTACATGAAGTCCTTTGATCAGGCGGGCCGGGATCACAGCTTCGTGGGGCGGAAGGCCTCACCCATCAAGACGCTGGATGAACAGCCCGGGCAGCTGCCGGCCCTCAAGCTCGACCACCTGTATCGCATGAGCGATTCGACGGGCATCTTTCAGCATGCCAGCTTCACCGTGCCGAATTTCGGGGAAGGCTATTGCACGGATGACAATGCCCGCGCGCTGCTGCTGGCTTTGATGCTGCAGCAGGCAGGCAATAATTCGCAGCGCCTCAACGAGCTGGCCGCAACCTATGCCGCGTTTTTAAACCACGCCTTTGACCGGAAAAGCCGCCGGTTCCGCAATTTTATGAGCTTTGACCGCTGCTGGCTGGAGACCGGGGCAGGGTCAGAGGATTGCCACGGCCAGGCGCTGTGGGCGCTGGGGCTGTGCGTTGGGCATGCGGGCCATGGCAGCTTTCAAAGGCTTGCGGCGGAGCTGTTCGAACAGGCCCTGCCCGTTGCCGCCACGTTCACGTCCCCGCGCGCCTGGGCATTCACGCTTATCGGCATCGACCACTATCTTCAGCGCTTGAGCGGCGACCGGCGCGCCAACCAGATTCGCGACCAGCTCACGGCCAAACTTCTGCAATGCTACTCCGATGCCTCAACCGATGACTGGCAGTGGTTTGAAGATGTGGTTTCCTACGCAAACGCCAAGCTGCCGCATGCGCTGATTCTCAGTGGTCGCTGCATGAACAACCCTGCGATGCTGGAAACGGGCCTTAAAACGCTGCGCTGGCTGGTTGCCATGCAGACCTCCGACACAGGCTCGCTGCGGCCCATCGGCTCCAATGGTTTTTATAAGCGCGGACAGGAGCGGGCGCTTTTCGATCAGCAGCCGATTGAGGCGCAGGCCACAGTATCGGCCTGCATTGAGGCGTATAACGCCACGGATGACCTGTTTTGGGTGGCCGAAGCGCGCCGGGCCTTCGAATGGTACCTGGGCAGAAACGATTTGGGCCTGCCGCTGTACGATTCAAGCACCGGCGGCTGCCGCGACGGCCTGCACGTTGACCGCGTGAGCCAAAACCAGGGAGCTGAGTCCACGCTTGCTTTCCTCCTTTCGCTGGCCGAAATGCAGGCGCTGCAAAGCACCCTTGCCAGCTTCAAGAAACCATCCTATGATGAGCAATAAAAAAAAGCGGGACATACAGACATGACTCAAAGCATCTCCACAACCGTCCATGCAAAACGCATAGGGCCCACGCTGGCTCCGGACTGCTCGCGTGTGCTGATACGCCCCTTTCAACCAACCAGCGAGGATATCGCGGAGAGAATCATCTCCCGCGTCATGACCCTCTCAGACGACCAGGTCAGCCGGCTGCTGCACGGGGTGCTCGGGGAATTTGAGGACCGGCATGAGCAGGTAGAACGGCTTTTATTCAACCGCTTCTCTCAGCTGCGCCGTTATCCGGGTGGCCAGCCTGAGCAGTCACCGCAGCGGCAGCTGCTCATCGGCGCTTACTTCACCCATGAATACTCTTTTGAATCAGCGGCCCTGTTCAATCCTTCAATAGTGCCGCACCCCGATCAGACCGGGCTGCCCGCCGGCGCGCTCCGCTTTATTCTGAGCCTGCGCGCAACGGGCGAAGGGCACATTTCCTCCATTACCTTTCGTGAAGGCTGCGTGAGTGCTCAGCACCGCATCACGCTCAAACAGCCCGTACCGTTTGTTACTGAACCGGAGCGCGTGCCCAATGCGCTGTACGAAAAGCAGCTCTTTGCCCGCAAGCTCCAGGAAGCAGGCCTGCAAAATGACTTTTCCCGGCGCGTGCTTGATCAGCTCCGTGAGTCATTCACCTTGGACGACCTGCGCTGCGTCCTTGCGGCGGCGGAGCGCCGGCATACCGGCCCGACCGACACCGAGGACGAAGGCTCCGCCCGGGGAACACTGCTGCTGGCCGAATCCAACTATGAAGTGCTCTTTTCCCCCGGAAGCCAGGTTTCACAGCGTGTCCTGTTTCCATCTATGCCCAGCCAGAGCAACGGCATCGAGGATGCGCGCTTCGTTCAGTTCCAAAATGACGACGGCAGCTTCACCTACTACGCCACCTACACCGCCTACGACGGCAAAATCACCCTGCCGCAGCTGCTGGAGACGCCGGACTTTTTTCACTTCAAGTTTATCACCCTCAACGGCCCGGCCGTGCAGAACAAAGGCATGGCGCTGTTCCCGCGCACAATAGGCGGCCGCTACGCCATGCTGTCCCGGCAGGACGACGAGAACATCCTGCTGATGTGCTCGGATAATATCCACTTCTGGCAGGAGCCTAAGCTGCTGCTGCTGCCGGCCCAGCCTTGGGAATTTATAAAAATCGGCACCTGCGGCTCCCCCATCGAAACGGAGGCCGGCTGGCTGGTGCTGACCCACGGAGTCGGACCGATGCGCAAGTATTGCCTCGGCGCTTTTCTGCTGGACCTTGAGGACCCCGCGCGCGTCCTGGGGCGCCTGCGCGAACCGCTGCTCTCGCCGAACGAAACGGAGCGGGAAGGCTATGTCCCGAATGTCGTGTATACCTGCGGCGCGCTGCTGCACGGCCGGGAGCTCATTATCCCGTATGCCATGAGCGACTACGCAACCAGTTTTGCCACCGTGTCGCTTGACGAAGTCCTCGGGGCGATGGAGTAAGACGACTCAGGCTGCAATAAATAATAGTCCGGCAAAACAGCAGGTGAACTGCTGCCTCCTGTTGCGAATTGCCTTTCCCTGAGCGCGGGTTTGCCCGGATGCATGCAAGGAAATCATTATGAACGGAAACAATCGCGCCGGCCTGAAGCCTGGCATGCAGGTTCTTATAGTGCAGAAAAAAGATCAGAGCTCCGGAGCTCTCACGCCGGGCAGGGTGAAGGATATTCTCACAAAATCCCTGACGCACCATCATGGCATCAAGGTCAGACTGGAAACAGGTGAAGTCGGGCGGGTAAAGCAGCTGCTGGCGGAAAAAACCTGAGCCCTGCCTGCTGGAAACCTTCATGATGATATGATATATGAATAGAG
>JAFGCP010000330.1 GCA_016932595.1 Deltaproteobacteria bacterium | reverse complement strand
TTTTTTCTTCAACCGCCTTGCTTTTTTTGGAGCCTATCAGCTGGCGGCTGCTGGCCCTGGGCGGGAATAGGGGACAGCCATTAATAAAAGGGGAGGAAAAGGGGTCACATCTTCATATGTCATATTTTGATTGACAAGTATATCCTCGTTTAGTAGTGTACCTGGCATGGCACGACCACTTCGCATAGACTATCCAGAAACCTACTACCATGTTCTATCTCGGGGCAATGAGCAGCGCCCAATATTTAAATCCGATAAAGATTATGCAAAGTTTCTTGAGCTGCTTGAAAAGACGGTAAGCAAATTTCATATCGAAATCCATGCCTATGTTCTTATGCGTAATCATTATCACCTGTTGGTTAAAACCACAAAGGATGGGAATCTTTCCCGTGCTATACAGTGGCTGGGTGTAACGTATGCGGGCTGGTATAACAAGCGGTATAAGCGCAGCGGCCATCTATTTCAGGGGCGGTTTAAAAGTTTTCTGGTTGAAGATGAAAGTTATTTTACTGCGATGTGCTACTACATCCACGGCAATCCAGTACGAGTAGGTGTAGCAAAAACGCCTGAAGAATTTCCTTATGGCAGCGCACGGACATATGCCGATAAAGATAAGGAACCGGTGTGGCTGACAACTGAAGTAATGTTAATGATGGCTGGGGGTAGCAGAAAAAATTTTTGCGCAGAACAGGCTGCCTATTTAAGCGGAAGCGACAGCCCCTTAAAAGATTTACGCCATGGGGTATATTTAGGAAGTGAAGAATATGGACAGCGGTGCGCCGAGATGGCCAGGGGGGAGCCGGTAGCGGAAAAACCCCAGAAGAGGATGCTGCTACGGCACAAGGACAAGCAGGAACTGGCCCGCTGGATATTGACGCAACTTGGGGAAGGCGATATCGAGGGGCAATTGAAACCCGGCAAGAAACCCAGGCTGGGGCGGGATATGAGCATTTATCTTATGAGCCAGTTTGGGTCCTATACACATACGGAAATCGGCGAGGTGTACGGAGTGGGCTATACGGCCATAACCGGCATTATAAAAAGGGTTGAAGAAAGGCTGGAGAAAGACAAACGGCAAAAGCGATTAGCTGGTAAAATACTTCAGCAGATAATCTGACATATGAAGATGTGACCCCAATCCTCCTCTTGTTTACCAAATCAGCTCAGTATAATCGTGCAACTGCGGAACCGTGTTAACGACCTGCTGAACCATGGCATCATTCAGCGCACCGGTAAACCTGATGCCGCTTATGAATTCATTGAAGCGCTGCCGGGTCCACATGATTTCAGCCTCAGCAGCAATACGCATAACATTATTCGGTATGGCAATATCCATGACGATAACAGCCCCGGTCGTCGGGCTTTCAGTGCCCGGAAAGCGGACTTTTGCACCATGCGAGCTCAGATTAGCGATTTGGCATTCCTGGTTGTGCAGGCCCTCTCCCTTGATGCCATACGTAGCATTGAGGGTGACACTGAAACGTTCCTTTGTGCGCAGGGTGCTTTCAGGCATCATGGTATCTTCTCCCTCGCATTGTTAAAGGCCGTTTTTAGTTTTTATGTAGCACAAAAAAAGGAAATTTTATATTTTTTTTATTAATAGGAATATTTCGCACAGAAAATACGAACCCAAAAAACTGAACTGAAAAGCAAACAAGGCACTGCGGGCAAGAGAGAGGTTGTCCTTCCGCCTCTGTGTGCTGTCTAGCACCCTATCAACGGCTGACGCTTTATGAGCAATTATGTAAAACAGGCCACGGTCATTTTTTTTCTGCCGCAGGTCTTCTTGTAACGCCGCTCAGGATGAACCCGGTACACAGCATATGGAGCTGCATAGGGAAGCGAGAAAAAAATATTTGTCTGCAGTTGGCAACAAAAAGCTGCACCACTGCTCACCGCACGGTCAGTAGGGTCTTTACATCATGGATACTCTTTTTATCTCCCGGCGGTTGGCCTCAACATAGAGCTTTATTTTTTCCTGATGCTCGGACAAAAGTTTCGTAAACTGTATTCCCATACCGGCAGGAAAAACTTTTGATCTCGGATTTGTCCAGACCACGCGGCCCTCAACAGTCATAGTCTCC
Source organism: Deltaproteobacteria bacterium (assembly GCA_016932595.1). Lineage (GTDB taxonomy): Bacteria > Desulfobacterota > WTBG01 > CAIYCZ01 > CAIRTM01 > CAIWCT01. The sequence continues at coordinate 5,257 of JAFGCP010000330.1, read as the reverse complement.
TGATCATCGGGCAGCCGTATATGCATGGTAACTTCCGCATCGATAGCCAAAGGTGTATCAGTTTTCAAAAAAAGACCGCCATTATTCACATTAAGCATATACGATTTTACAAAAGAACCCTTTTCCCGAAACATTATTTCTATGTTTGTCGCTATGCGGGGGCTTTCCCGTTCATTCTCAAGCATGCATACTCCTTTAAAATACTGCTTTTCGTTGCGCATGCCAGCGACAGCAGAGAGCTGATCATGCTAGTGCTTCGTTTTGCACGCACCCCAGTGCATTTTTTATGAGGCCGTGTAGCGGATTTACGGTGTTTTTTTAACCAACTGCCGGACCATGGTTTCACTCAGCGCACCCGTAAACCTGATGCCGCTTATGAATTCATTGAAGCGCTGCCGGGTCCACATGATTTCCGCCTCGGTGGCAATGCGCATAATCGTATTCGGTATGGCAATATCCATGACGATAACCGTCCCGGTCTTCAGGCTTTCAGTGCGAGGGAAGCGGGCTGCGGCGCCGCTGGCACTCAGATTGGTGATCCGGCATTCCTGCTGCTGACCGACCTGCCCTTTGATGTTATAGGTTGTATTGATATTGACAGTGAAGCGCGCTTTGGCGCGCATCTTTTCATAGAGTGATTTTTCCATGTTCTTCAGTACCCTGGACCGGGTTAAAGTTTTAAAAAACAAACATACCTCTGCACGCTCCGCTCTGTCACCGGTGTCTCGATACTTTCAGGAATAACGGCAAGCAGATACCATAGAGCATTTTTTTATCCTTCCCCTCGCTATAGAGTTGTTGCGCCCGCAATGCGGTGAGTTTCTACAATGGAAACCCTCTACTGCTGTGGGGAAAATAATAAAATAAATTTTACTATTTTATTAAAATAGAACAATAGCACAAAGGGGTAAATTTTTAGCACTTTAGTGCCAAATATGCGCCTTTCACTTCGCCGGTCATATTTCGCGGGGCCGTCAATTTCAGCTGTATGATCCTGTTCCCTGCCTTGCTCCCATTTCCCTTGACACACAAGCACCCACATTTTATATTTCATCTATCCCAAAGCGGGGTCTATCAGGGGCTTTTTTGCGCCTGAACGGTGTATCAAAAAGGCGGTTTTCCATGGCTCCGGTAAAGGCAGGGTATTTCAGAAGGCTATTTTTCCTGAGGCATCGCGCCTGGCCAGAGGATGATACCTGAAGGCCTGATTATTTCCTGAGAACAAGCCCGATGAGCCTGGGCTTACAAAAGAGCTGAGGAATTGCACATGCCAGGGTGTACAAAATAAGATGCCCATCACTGATCGGGAGAGCTGTCTATGGCCCTGAAACAAAAGCTTGAGGCAATAGTTGGCACTGAGTTTGTTGTTCATGAGCCTTCAGTGCTTGCCGCCTATGCACAGGATCAAAGCTTTGTACGGGGCCGGATGCCGGACTTTATTGCCAGGCCGAAGCTGGTGCCTGAAGTACAGGAAATTGTGCGGCTTGCCAATGCGACAAAAACCCCCCTGGTGCCCTTCAGCTCAGGGCTGAACCTGCACGGGGCTGCAGTTCCCGCCCGGGGCGGCATTATTCTTGATTTAACCAGGATGGATACGTTTGCATGCAACGAGAAAGACTGGTCGGTGCTCGTGGAGCCGGGTGTTACCTATGAAGTGCTGCAGAACGCGCTAATAGAAAAAGGCTTTCGGCTGATGGCGCCATTTGGCGTACCCCCCCGCCGCTCGGTTTTAAGCAGCTATCTGGAGCGGGACGTGATGCTCGCTGCCGCTCATCTGGAATACGGGAACTATCTTACGCATGATACCGAGCTGATACTGCCTGACGGGGAGGTGCTCCGAACCGGCTGCTGGAATATTGGCGGCATGCCGGGCGGCATGTATGGGCCGGGCCTGAATAAGCTGTATAAACTGTGGACGGGAGCGCAGGGAACACTGGGTATCGTGGTCAAAATGATTGTGAGCGTCCAGCACCTTTCAGCACAGCGGCGATTTTTTTTCATGCCCTTTGACAGCAGTGAACATATTCCAGCTGTCATTAGGCAGATCCAGAGAAAGGAAATTGGCTGGGAGTGTTTTGCTCTGAACCGGTTTAACCTGGCTGCCATGCTCAATGATGAATGGGAAATTCCCTTGCAGTTTCCTGCGGCAAAAAAAATGTCGGCCCGGTTTGAAGCATTACGGAAGGCTCTGCCGGCCTGGACAATCATACTGGGTATGTCCGGCTCTCCCTATTTTCCCGAGGAGCGGGTCGCCTATGAGGAGGAAGCTCTCCTGCAGCTGTGCCGGGAAACAGGCACGCCGATTGATTCAAAGCTGCCCGGATTCCCTGATATAGAGAAGGTGTTTCTCCGGGAGAGCCTCAGGCCCTGGGGGGTGTTAAGGAAATTTAATTACAAGGGCGCTGTTCATGATCTGTCCTTTAAAGTTCCCCTGAGTAAAATTCCCGAGTGTGAAGCCCTCATGGCAGCTCTGGCCGCTCAAGCCGGCTATCCGCCGCAGGATATTGGCGGCTGCGCCGTGGTGCTGGATAGAGGCAGGGCCGCGCACTGTGAATTCGACCTGCATTGCGAACCTGACGGAGCTGCAGCCCGGGAGGGCATAAAAAAACTGTGGCTTGCTGCCGGCCGCGCCCTGCTTGACAGGGGCGCTCTGTTTGACCGGCCCTATGGCGACTGGGCTGAGATGGTCTATGCCCGCGCACCCGGCTATGCGGCAAAACTGAAACAGTTAAAACAGGAAATGGATCCCCAGGGGATTCTAAACCCGGGGAAATTGTGTTTTTAACCATAGAACTCAGCAGGAAGGTGTCAGCATCCGGAATGAAAAAATATGCCAGCTCCTGACCGCTGATTTCCCAGCTTATGGTGCTCATCATGGAACAACAAAAAAAAGTTATTCCAAACAGGCTTCCGCGTGACGTGTACCAGGCGCTGGAAACCATTGTCGGCAGAGATAATATTTCTGAAGACCGCGCCATTGTCGAGACCTACAGCAGGTTCGGCATTGATATACCCGGATATCTTAAAAAACACGCACGGGATGCGTCCAATATTCCTGCCTGCGTGGTGCTGCCCGCTGCCACTGAGGAAATTCAGGCGATTGTGCGCGTTGCAAATACATACCGGGTTCCGTTCATCTCCATGACCAACGGCCAGCTTGGCGTTGCGTGCATGCCTACCACATCTGCTCCCACCCTCTGCATCCACTACAGCAGGATGAACAGGGTTATCGGCATCGATGAGGAATCGATGACCATGCGTGTTCAGCCCTATGTTGACTATGGCCAAGTCATGGCGGAGGCGATGAAAAGGGGCCTGTGGAACGGCGGGACGCCGCTTGCGACAACGCTCTGCAAGATAGCATCCCAGGCGGCGCTGGGCGGGCTCTGGCAAACCAGCAAAAAATACGGAAGCCTGGGTAAAAATATTACCGGGCTCACCCTGGTCCTGCCGGATGGCGAGCTGCTGCAGACGGGTTCGTATGCTGTGGCGGGCGTGGGTGATTTCTGGGAGCATGCTCCGGGCCCTGATCTTGTAAGCCTTTTCCGGGGCAGCGCCGGTTCTTCCGGCATCATAGCTGAAATGACCATCAAGCTGCATCCCTGGCCTTCAGATCCAGATATGCCGGAGCCTGAAGCCGGGCGGCCCTGCATACAGACCTATCATGACGACCGCTATGACCGGCCTGACCCGCCGAAGAACTTCCGGCTTTACTGGATGGAGTTCCCTGATATGGAAACCCAGATCCAGGCGCTGCGTGAATATGCCCATGCGGGGGTCGGCATCGGCCTGAATGCCACCGGCATCTATAATGTGTACTACTGTTCAGCAACCCAGTCGCAGACCTTGAAATGGGCCGCGGAGAATTTTTTTCCCGCCTATAACATATATATTATCAGCGGCGGTTTCACCTCGGACAAGCAGCTTTCCTATGAAGAAAAGGTCATACGCGCAATTGCTGAAAAATTCAGCGGCATATTCCTCTCCTCCGAGTACAAGCCGGATGTCCTTGAGGCGCTGCGGCCGTGGAACCTCGACTGCATCAGGCATGTCTGCGGGTACCGGATGTCGCGCCATTTTTATCTTGATACCTGGTTTTGCAGCGGGGCGGCGGAAGTGGGCAAGGCTGCCCAGGATATCTGGACCGAGGCAATAAGCACCATAGGAGAGACTTATGTAACCGACCGGGGCGGGGTCGACAATACACCGTTTATGTACGCCAGCGATCCTGCCGGAAGGAATTTTTTTACTGAGGCCGATGTGTATCCTGATGGCATGGATCCCCTGCAGCTGCAGAAAGCCCAGCAGCTCATGCTTTTCAGTCATGCGCGGACATTTGCCCGAAAAATCGGGCCGGGGGTCACCGGCTTCGGCGCATCAGTTGAGCCGCTCACGACATTTTTTCCGGAAATGGGGCCGAATGTTAATCTGCTGCTGAGAAAGTTTAGAAAGGTCCTGGATCCCAACGGCGTGTGCGCGCCGGGCCGGACGGTTTTTACCGAAGAAGAGCTCACGCATCTCCCCCTGCCACTGGTAGAGGCGCTGAACGGGCTCAGGAAGATGAACGCAATGGAGCCAGTTGTTATTGATTCAAAGAAAACCGCTGATTGATACAAGCAGACCGGCACTTTTTCATTCACGTTATGCCGGCCCGCCGTCGCCGAATGAACACCTGCCGCAAAAAATGAGGTGCCGTTCAGGAACTGCTTTTTAAAACTTGACCTCTCCTGGCAGCCCCCCCTATCTGCTGCAGGAGAGAGAAAAACGCTCCCGGCATGCTCCCTGACCTCAGGGCATGCTTGTAGAGCTGGTATGCCGCTGCCGCTCTATCCATGCCATAATAATGCTCACAAGATAGCGCTGCTCTTCCGCAGACAATTCCCGCCCCTGCGCGATACCATGCCATTTTGCAATGCAGCCGCGGCAGCAGGTGGCGGTGGCATGCTGGGCTGTGAAGACGGGATGGCCGCGCATCGGGGTCTGCTTGCCGTCATTGCGCGGCCCGGCAGGAGCTATGCGGCTCTTGATGAAATCGGCGGCGTGACTTTTGATGGTCTCCAGGCCTTTGGTTTCAAGGTAGGCGGTATCGGCTCGGGTGAGTTTGAATTTTGATCTGAATGATGACCGGCTCAGCCGCCTGAAAAGATCGGCATGCTCTTGCGCACTGCGATGATCAGTCGGCATCCGGGCCCTCAGCAAGCTTTTTTTTCCACCGGGCGAGGTGTGTGAGGGCGTCAAGGGGGGTGATGCTGTTGAT
>JAFGCP010000329.1 GCA_016932595.1 Deltaproteobacteria bacterium | reverse complement strand
TCCCCCGTGATGCCCTTGCGCTCATAGACGCCCGCCCGGTCAAGGCTCCAGCCATAGGACCGGGCAAGAATCTGGGCAAGACGCATAGCCGTGCCGCTGGGCGCGTCTTTTTTATGGCGATGATGCATTTCGACGACTTCGACATCAAATCCATCCTGCAGTATGCGGGCGGCATCGGCAACAATCTTAAACAGCGCATTGACCCCCATGCTCATATTGGGTGCGCACACGCAGGGAAACGCTTCGCTCAACTCCTGCAGTTCAGCTGTCTGGTCGGGGGTAAAACCCGTAGAGCCGATAACAGCGGCCTTGCCGGCGCGGGAGCAAAAACGGGCCGTCTCCATAGACACCCCGGGAAAGGTAAAATCAATGACCGCGTCAAAGGGCTGAGCCATATCCTCAAGCTTCTCGACAAGCATCTGACTGCCGTCACCAAGCCCCATAAGCTCCTTCAGGGATTTTCCGACGCAGCCGCTCCGGGGGCTTTCGGTTCCGCCGGCAAGAATGATATCCTCAGAAGCGACGCTCAGCTGGCAGAGCCGCTGCCCCATTCTGCCCATGGCGCCTATAATTGCACAGGCGATTTTTCTTTTTTCCATTGCTATCTCTCTCCGGCTATTTGCTTCTTACCGCTGACCGGGCACTTTACCTGCGGCCTGTACTCATCATAGTCAAAACGGGGGCTGTTCTTCTCAGTATGGCATCCCAGGCACACCTGCCTGGCGCCGTCCCGCACAATACCATTTTTTACGCCATCGTGGCTGCTGCCGGGCCCGTGGCATGCCTCGCATTGCACATTGATCATCATTGAGCTCTCTTTATCCACTGGCGAATACCCGCCCGGCTCGCCATAGCCCGTCGTATGGCAGACGAGACATTCCACGGCATACTGCGAGCCTTTCTGAACAAGCGTTTGATAGGCCCTGGCATGCGGCGTAACCTGCCAGTTTTCATATTGCGGCACATGGCACTGCACGCAGCTGTCGCCCCCGATATAGGCTGCCCCGCTGCCCGCGCCGGACTTCTCAAGCTGCCCCTTAAAAAAAGCCTGCTGATTCATGGCCGCAACCTGCGCCTTAAAGTCGCTGCCCATAGCGGCGATATCCTTATCTTCACCAATCCCTGGTTCAAGCGCTATGAGCCTTGCGTCTACGGAAAAGCCCTTGCCGGCGCGCGCCACCTCGACGCTTCCAAGATACTGTCCACGATTGTATGCCTGCACGATGGCTGTACCGTTTTCCATAACCGGTTTTTCCAGCAGCCGCTCGGCGCGTGCCGATATAATCAGGTTGATGCCCGGCACCTGCCGCGCAAGCTCCCGGTCGCGCTCCAGTCCCAGGCCCGACAAAACGATTAAAAAATCACTTTTGCCGCGCACTGCCGCCGCCATCTTTCGAACCGCAACCGCCGGGTCTTCAATGCGCACATCCGGCATGAAAACCCCATCCTGCGGGCACAGCCCCAAAACAGCAACACTTATCCCGGCAGCTTTCTTAAAAACCACGGGCTCAAACAGGTGCCTGCCGCCGTCGCGGGCAAGAATATTTGATGACACAAAAGGGAACAATGCCTTGCCGCGCAGGCCGGCCAGCGCATCGAGCCCCATGATAAGATCACCATCAGTCACATTCAGGGCATCGCAGCCCATGGCATTGTAGGCTTTGAGTATATACTCCGCCTTGAGCAGAAACTCCCGCGCTTCGATAGCCTGTACGGGTTGTTTTTGAAAAAAAAGATTGCCTGCATCAAGGTGCAGCATATCGGTATTTTTGCGCGCTGCATCCCTGAGCAGGTAGGCCTTGCGCGAAAGACCCCCCAGCTGAACATCCGTGCAGCCGCAGTTTTCAAATTCACCGCGCACATCATTGGAATACACTATCGCAAGCCCCCTGCCGCCCAGCGCTTTCAGCGAGCATCCGTACAGCCCGGCAAGAAGAGCGCAACTCACAGCACAGGTCACAGCAAGTACTCTTCGAAACATTTAGCTTTACTTTCTATGATTTTTTTTTACAATGCACTACAGAATAGATGTATATCGTCATTTATAAGCCATGTCAACCGGCATGCCATACGAGGGGACGGGCACATACCATGCGGGCCGTACTGCAGCGGGTAACACAGGCATCAGTTTCGGTTGCTGGTGCGACCATCGGAAAAATAAATGCCGGATTGCTGGTGCTGCTGGGAGTCGGGCAGCAGGATACGGCAGACGACGTGGCCTATATGGTCACAAAAACCGTCAATCTGCGCGTTTTTGAAGACGCCGCAGGCCTTATGAATCTCAGCATACGCGATACCGGAGGCCAGGTGCTTGTTGTGTCGCAGTTCACGCTCTACGGCGACTGCCGAAAAGGCCGGCGTCCGTCTTTTTCCCGCGCAGCCGGCCCTGACCATGCCAGAAAGCTTTATGATAAGTATATTGAAGGGCTTCGGGCCGCAGGGCTCACTGTTGCCAGCGGAACATTTCAGGCCACGATGGAAATTGCGCTTGTCAATAGCGGCCCGGTAACCCTGCTGCTTGACAGCGGTACATGCATATAACATTTGCCATGAAAGGAACGATGACATGCTGAAAAACTCCACCGGCGGATCAAGCATAGGATGCCTGTTAACGATTGCAATCCTGGGCTGCTGCCTGTACGCAGGATATAAATTCGCCGTCGTGCAATGGAATATTGAATCCTTCAAGGAGCAAATGACCGAAGTTACCCGATTCTGGGCCATTGAAAAACAGTCCGACGACATCGACAGCATAAAGGCGGACGTCCTGCGGAAGGCCGAAGCATGCGGAGTCAGCCTGGAGTTTGAGGACATTACCGTGAAAACAGAGGGTGGAGCGGTAAGCATACAAGCGTCATGGGTTGAACCGATAGAATTCCCCGGCGGATATGTCTATGAGCGGGATGTAACCATATCACGCAGCATCAGAAAAAAAGGCCATTAGCTGCTGCGCTCCATGACATAGAAGGCAAGATCGGCAAGGGCCTCTTTCAGGCCTGTCGTTTCAAACGAGACAAGAGAGGCAAGTCCGGCGTTTACTCTCTCGCGGGCGCAGGCAACCGCATACCCCGTGCCCTGATACTTCTCGATAAAACCCCGCACGGAGGCGATATCCTTCGGCCGCCACTGCCGGCTGCTCATCAGGCCGGCAACCATTGCCTTTTCTTCTTCAGAGCCCTTTGCAAGCGCGGCAATAAGAGGCAGCGTCAGGCAGCCCTCCTGCATATCCTTGCAGATTGTTTTGCCCAGATCCTTTTCGCTTGCCTGATAGTCAAGCACATCGTCCATAATTTGAAAGGCTATGCCCATATTTCTGCCGTAATCTGCAAGCAGCACTTCCTGGTTGTAATCCAGCCCGCTCAAAATGGCGCTGCTGCGGGCCGCGGCTTCAATGAGGCTCGCGGTTTTATTTTCGACAATATAAAAATACTCCTGCTCGGTTGTCAAAGGATCACCGGTTTTGGCCACCTGAAACGTTTCGGCCTCTGCAAGGCACTGCGCTGCACGGGCTATCACATGAAGAATGCGCACATTGCCCACCCCGACCGCCAGAGAAAATGCGCGCGAAAAAAAATAGTCCCCCGCCAGTATGGCCGACTGATTCCCCCACACGGTATGAGCTGAAGATGTTCCCCGCCGCATTTCGGCATGATCGATGACATCATCATGAAGGACGCTTGCCGTATGGATATATTCAAGAACGCAGGCAAGCGGTATATGGCTTGAGCCCTGGTAGCCGCAGAATCTGGCCGTCAGAAGCAGAATAAGCGGCCTGATACGTTTGCCGCCGCTGCCCAGAATATGCCTGCAAATGCCGTTCAGCGTTTCAACCGGCGTGTCAATGGCGGCCATAAGCATCTGCTCGACACGATCCATGTCGTCGCGCACAAGGGCAATCAGGCTGTCGATATCTTTCAAAACCACACTCCTTTATTGCGTATGGGCAAGCGTCAAAACTTCAACCGTGCCCGCACCCGACTTTTTCAAGACTCCGGCGCACTCATTGGCCGTAGCGCCGCTTGTATAGACATCATCAATAAGCACCACCCGTTTATTCCCCAGAGCCGGGCCCGTCCAGGAGAAAGCGCCTCGAACATTTCGAGAGCGCTCCTGACGTGACAGGGCTGTCTGCCGGGATGTTTCCCTG
>JAFGCP010000328.1 GCA_016932595.1 Deltaproteobacteria bacterium | reverse complement strand
GCGCCAGCGGGTGGCCCTGGGCCGGGCAATAGCGGTGCGGCCCCGGCTGGTGCTGCTTGATGAGCCGCTGTCCGCTCTCGATGAAAACCTGCGCACCGCCATGGCCCGTGAGCTGCGGCGGGTGCAGCAGGAGCTCGGGGCCTCGTTTCTGCATGTGTGTCACAACTTTGAAGAGGCCGCCGATGTCGCCGACCGGATAGCTCTTATGCATGAGGGCCGGCTGGTGCAGACGGGCAGCCTTGCGGAATTGATGCGAAAGCCGGTAAGTGAATTTGCAGCCCGTTTTTTCAAGACGACAAATCTGTTTCCCGCCGAAGCGAAAGGGCCACGCCTTTTAATCGGCGGAGTTGAGCTCACCTGCGCTCAGCATGCGGACGGAAATATTCTGGCTGGCATCAGGCCCGAACATATTACCATCGCAAACGGCGCTGCCGCGGATAAAGCCAATCTGCTGTCAGCACGGATTACCGGCGTTCGGCGCAAGGTGTCCTGGACGGAGATCGACCTTGACGCGGGCATTCCTCTGGTGGCCCACTGCCTGGGCGAGCCGGCAGTGCAGCCGGGTCAGCAGGTGCAGGTTAGCATTGCTCCCGGCGATATTATAACGATTGAAAACAGCGAACCTTGATAGCTTTTTAAAAAGCAGAAAATTTTGTTGTATCTTCATGCGGAAAGCCTTTGCCCCATAGGGTCTCACCTGTGTGTGCGCCTTTGTTTCGGGCAGGAGGATTCTGTGGCTGACGTTTAAAAGAGATTTTTCAGACAGGACCGCCATGTCAGCAAAGGGCGTTGCCTCCTTTTCTGGTGGCACTTTCCTATTGTTCTCAGAATATTGATCTTTTGATTATGTTTTCCCTAAACCATCCGCTACGCGGATGGTCCAAGTTATGCTATGCAGGTAACATAGAGATTGCGGTGTAAAAAAAGCCTCCTTAAGATGCAGGTGGTGACCCTAAGCATCAAAAGGAGGCTGATAATGAGACAGTTTAAAAGACTAGCACATGCAGTAGGGGAATGTAAATACCATGTGGTGTAATGCCCGAAATATCGCTTCAGGATATTGCAGGGGCAACTGGGTAAAACCTTACGGGAGATACTGCGCCAGCTCTGTGAATGGAAGAAGATCGAGATACTGGCAGGCAATATACAGGTAGACCATGTGCACTTGGAATATGTATACCCCCGAAGAATGCGATTGCCGAGGTGATAGGATTTCTGAAAGGCAAAAGCGCCATCCAGATGTTCGATAAGCATACGGATTTGAAGAAACGGTATTGGGGTCGGCACTTCTGGGCAAAGGGGTATTGTGTCAGCACCGTGGGGCTGGATGAAGAGAAGATCAAAAAATACGTGACATGGCAATTGGACAAAGATCGCAACATGAAGGAGTCCGTATAACTTTTACCTTTTTAGGGTCACCTTTTAAACCACCCCTTCTAGGGGTAATTGTTAATTTCTGTCATAAGTCAAACGTAGCCCGGCCCTTTCTTTTTTATTACAACCGTTCCGTTTTCTATAAGCGCCGCCACTTCTGTTTGTCATGCCATCAGAAACGGGTGGGCGGCAATGTCTGCGGAGGCAACCGGCGAAAAGAAGCAACTGACGATGCTATACCCTGCAGCAGTGAAGCAGATAGCGCGTCATCGGCGCAGCGCAAGGCGTGGGCGCGGTTGATAGGGAAATTTTATGAAGTCGATCCGCTGACCTGCCCGCAGTGCACGGGGGCAATGAAAATCATATAGCGCAGCACTTTGGGCTGTGGGAATGCAGAAACGGCCACCGCCCAAGATCAGCCCGCCGCGCCGCAAGATGTTTAATCACGCAGCTTGTTTTTTTACCTGGACGCCCCAGCCCCCATCCTGCACCCATATTTACATTGACACACAACCGCCCTCGGCCTATATTTGCCACATCACAAAGCACGTTCCCGTCAAGCGCTATCGATAGCATCATGCCGCAGCATACAAAAGGGTGCCCCGCATGGACACAACCGTAAAAATTATTCCCGCCCTGTTCTTTCTGTGTTGTCTTGCAGCTCCGAATCATGCGCAAAGCGGCCCCGACCTGCAGACCGCAACGCGCATCGTGTATGCCCACGGCCCCAAGCGCACTTCAAATATCTACACCATCAGGCCGGATGGCACCGACCGGCGACAGCTGACCGATACACAGGCGCAGGACTGGGAGCCGGCATGGTCGCCCGACGGCACCCGCATTGCGTTCACCAGCACGCGGGACGGGGACCACGAAATTTTTATCATGAATGCCGACGGCGCCAATGCGCGGCAGCTTACCCGCAACACCGCGATGGACCGCCACCCGGCATGGTCGCCCGACGGCAGTAAAATATATTTCATCAGCACTCAGGACTCAAAAATCTCACAGCTCTATTCTATCCTGCCTGACGGAACACAGCGCACAAAACTTACCGACCAGGCCATCAGCGTAAGCCACCCGGTCTGCTCGCCTGACGGAAAGAAAATAGTGTTTCAGCTTGGCGGCATCAACAAGCTCTCGAAGCTGCAGTCGGAAATATACAGCATGAATATCGATGGCTCCGGCCTGACCAATCTCAGCAACAACCCTGTCCACGACAAGGTTGCCGCTTTTTCGCCCGACGGCACATACATTACCTTCCAAAGTTTTCGTGACGGAAACTTCGAGCTCTACCGCATGCGCGCTGACGGCTCCGAACAGACGCGCCTGACCAATCATCCGGCCAAGGATAAGCGTTCCGCCTGGGCACCCGACAGCAGCCGGATCTGCTATCAGGACTTTCGCAAAGGCCACTGGGAGCTGTTCACCATGAACCCAGACGGCTCGGACATCCGCCAGATCACCGACGGAACCGAGGACGCCAAGCACCCGAACTGGTCGGGCTTTCTGCGATAAAAAACAGCGCGTACCCGTCTTTTCCCCGGCTGCAGGCAAGGCTGTGACAGACTGTTTTTGCGCAGGTGCGCCATCTCCTTTTTTGCGACAGTTGCTGTTCCGTGGTATGGTAATTAATTGTGTTATTTTTTTTGGAGAAGCAAAAGTGGAAGAACAGAAATATGCAATTCGCCGCGAAAATTATCCCGACGGAACCGT
>JAFGCP010000327.1 GCA_016932595.1 Deltaproteobacteria bacterium | reverse complement strand
TTGATGGGCCCCATCGGCTCGGTTGCCAATGCAATCCATGATGCTATCGGCATTCAGTTTCTGGAAGCGCCGGTGACGCCTGAGAAGATTTTGAAGGCCATCAAGGAAAAAGGTATCCAGTAAGTTGTATGTGCAAGAAGAGCGCTCCGCAAGGAGCGCCCTTCTTTTCAATCAGGAGCATTTTTCATTTTATCTCAAGCGCCGATAATCCCGCAGCTGATTGCGTTTTACAAAACAAAAAATTTTTTTGCGGATATTTTTGGCATACGCCAACAAAGGATGCTTTCGTTGTCACGACCGAAAAAAAACAGACAGGTGTTATGCTCGCCGGATTCGCTGTATTTCAAGCCCCGGGCAATACCATTAAGGGCCCTTGAAGAAACCGTGCTGGCAGACGATGAACTGGAATCTTTGCGGCTTGCCGACCTTTATGGTTTGTATCATAAAGAAGCTGCTGTCCGGATGCAGATATCACGGCAGACCTTCGGTAATATCCTTAAATCAGGTCGCAAAAAGGTGGCCGATGCCCTTGTTAACGGCAAAGCGATCCGCATACAGTGCGAAGCGTTCAGCAATGCATTCATCTGTGATGACTGCGCGCATATCTGGAAATTTGAAGATTTGGCGGGCCGGCCTGATGCATGCCCGCACTGCAGCGGCGAAAAAATTTATCCGCTGCCGCTGTAGCGAGGTCCTGCGGTAGCTATGGCAATTCTCGGGTAAATTTGAAAATAATTAAAGCAAAGGAGTTTTCAAAAAATGGCCAATATATTAGTCATCATTCGGGGCGCCGGGGATCTTGCAACAGGGGTTGCCCACCGCCTGCATCGCAGCGGGTTCAGGGTGCTGCTGCTTGAAGTCGACCAGCCGCTGGTTGTGCGGCGTACCGTGTCGTTTGCCCAGGCCGTTATCGACGGAGAAACCGAGGTTGAAGGCGTGCGCGCCAGAAAAATAGACACGCCCGCTGACGTTGAAACCGCATGGCAGCAGGGACTTATCCCGGTCCTGGTTGATCCGGGAGCAACTGTTTTAAAAGAGCTTAAGGCCGATGTTGTTATTGATGCAACCCTTGCCAAGCGCGATACGGGCATGCGGCAGAACATGGCCCCGCTTACGATTGCCCTTGGACCCGGCTTTGAAGCGGGCAAACAGGTGCGTATCGTCATTGAGACCAACCGGGGGCATGATATGGGCCGTTTGATTTTTAAGGGAGCTGCAGAGCCGGACACCGGCACGCCCGGCCTGGTGAAGGGGTATGCAGCCGAGCGGGTGCTGCGCTCGCCCTGCTCAGGCGCTGTTAAACATGTGGTTGATATCGGCGCCCGGGTCAAAAAGGGCGACAGTATCTGCTTTGTTGAGGACAAGCCGGTGCTGGCTGAGTTTGACGGCGTGGTGCGCGGGCTTATCATGAACGGTCGCGAAGTGCCGAAGGGGCTCAAGATCGGTGATGTGGATCCTCGCATAGAGACCAACTGCTATACAATTTCCGACAAGGCTCGCGCCCTTGGCGGCTCTGCGCTGGAAGCAATTCTTATGTGGAAGCGCGGAACTTTTGACGTCGGCTGAAGATATTATTACTACCAATGAAAGAGGACAGGATGAAGAGGTTTGAGTCAATCGATGAAATCAAGAAAGCCTTGAAGCAGGAAAACTATATCTGCGATGACCCCCTTGCCTTTACGCTCTATTTGGCGATGCATATGGAAAAGCCGCTGCTGCTGGAAGGGGAGCCCGGCGTCGGCAAGACGGAAATAGCCAAGGTGCTTGCCACTGTGCTCGGGCGCAAGCTTATACGGCTACAGTGCTATGAGGGCCTTGACGCCACGTCCACAATCTATGAATGGAATTACGCCAAGCAGCTGTTAAAAATTAAGGCCCTTGATGCCTGCGGCGCCAGCGGTCATCTTGAAAATGTTTTTGCCGAGGAATTTCTCATTCCCCGGCCCCTGCTCCAGGCCGTGCGGGGCGAGGAAAAGGTGGTGCTTTTAATTGACGAGGTCGATCGGGCCGATGAAGAGTTCGAGGCTTTTCTGCTTGAAATACTTTCCGATTTTCAGGTTACCATTCCTGAAATGGGCACGGTCAAGGCCAAGCACAAGCCCATTGTTATTATTACGTCCAACCGTGTTCGGGAGCTGCATGACGCGCTCAAACGCCGGTGCCTGTATCACTTTATCGATTACCCCACTCCTGAACGGGAAATGGAGATAATATTGACGAAAATTCCCGCTATCGAAGCCACCCTTGCGAAAAAGATTTCCCGCATCATGGCTACCCTGCGGGATCATGAGTTCTACAAGCGGCCCGGCGTTGCCGAAACCCTTGACTGGTCGCAGGCGCTCACCATCCTGGATAAAGATGAAATAGATGAGGCCACCATGGACATGACCTCGGGCTGCCTGTTCAAATTCAAGGAAGACGTAAAAAAATTCAAGGACCTTTCAACCAGCGTTCTTGTGGAGGCAGAGGCTAAGGTCGGATGAAAGTTCTTCTTGTCCCGGTTGAAGCGCAAAAAAAACTTGCGGCGCAAAAAAAGAAGCAGGACAGCGTCACCGACGAAGAGCGCACGGCATCCCTTATCCGGCGCATTATCAGGTTTGCAAAACTGCTGCGCATCAATAAAATTCCGGTGCATACCTCTAACGAGCGCGATGCCATCGCCGCCCTTGCCCATATTGATATCAACAGCCGGTTTGAATTCTATATTGCCCTTCGGGCCAATATGATCATGAGTCAGAAATACCGGTCGGCCTTTGATATCCTGTTTTTGCAGTTTTGGCGCACCGGGGTGAGCATACCCAAGAAATATGGCGGCAGCAATGAGGAGCCCGAGGATAAGGATTCATCGGTCAACAAGCAGAGCAAATCCTCTGAAGATGAGGAGGGCAACCCTAAAAAGGATTCGAAAAAGCTGAGCAATCAGTATAACGAAACAGACGTGCCCACCTACTCGCTCGGGGAGTCAATGAAGGAGAAGGATTTTGAGCTGATTACGCCGTATGAAATGGCCCTGTTTGACGATATTTTTCGCAATCTCAAGATCAAGCTGCGCGAAAAGCTCGGCCGCCGGTTCAAGCCCAGCAACAAGGGTAAAATAATCGACCTGCGCCGCTCGATCCGCCAGTCAACACAGCGGGGCGGCGAAATTATGAATATACTCACCAAGGACCGCAAGCCCCGGCAGACCAAGCTCGTGCTGATCGCCGACGTTAGCGGCTCCATGGATGTTTACAGCCGCTTTCTCATAAAGTTCATCTATGGCATGCAGAAGCACCTGCGCGATACCGAGACCTTTGCCTTCGGCACCAAGCTTATGCGCATCAGCGATATTTTAAGTAATCGCACCCTTGAAAATGCCATGACTATTCTCTCGCAGCAGGTCCAGTTCTGGTCAGGCGGCACGGACCTCGGCGGCTGCTTTGCCGAGTTCAACCGGCACTATGGCGGCAAGCTCCGGAAGCGCAACCGCATCCTGGTCATTCTGAGCGACGGCTGGGATAAAGGCGACCCCGATCTTTTAAAAAAACAGATGACTCTTTTCAAGCGCGGATTTCGAAAAATCATCTGGCTCAATCCGAATCTTAAATATGACCGCTATGAGCCTTTGTGCCTGGGCATGTCGACGGCCATGCCGTTTATTGATCACTTTCTGCCCTGCCATAATTTGAAAACCCTTGAACAGTTCATAGATCTTGTAAAAAATATTTGAAGGAAATTTTTTATGGATGATCCGTTTTATGAAGAATCCTGCGCCTGGGGCGGAGAGGAAGGCGCGCCAAAATTTGATGATCCGGGTAAAGACTGCCCTGCCCTGGTGCGCGAGCATGCCCTGCAGCCCCGCAATTTTGGCCACATGAGCCCGGGGCTTGCAGATGGCTATGCCGTGCTTGATGATCCCGCCTGCGGCGATAAGCTTGAGCTGTGGCTCATGATCTAAGACGGCCGCATTTTTGATATTCGCTTTAAAACAAACGGCTGCGCTTCAACCATTGCGGCCAACAGCATGCTCACCGAGCTGGCGCTCGGGAAAACCATTGCCGAGGCAAAGCAGCTGAGCAATGCCGATATTGAGGCGGCCTTTGCAGACGCCATTGTGCTCCAGGGCTCCTGCCCCCTTGCCGGGATCAAGGCCCTGCAGATGGCGATTGCAGATTATGAGAAGAAATGAGGTACACGATGCATCGTGCCCAATCAAAGATAAAAAAAATGCAGGAGCGACTTCAGTCGTGATTGTTTCGCGGATAAATCCGCTCCTACAAAAAGAACATATTTTATAGGAGAACCATCATGGATATTTTTGAAGAAATTGTTGAGGCCCGTAAGAACAATCAGCCCCTGGTTATGGCTACCGTCATCGAGTCTCTGGGCTCGGCCCCCCGCGAGGAAGGCGCCCGCATGCTTGTGCGGCCCGACGGCAGCATTGCCGGCACCATCGGCGGCGGCTCTGTCGAGCAAAAGATCATTGAAGAGGCGATGAAGCTGTTCTCTGGCGGCACGGCCCGCCTGTTCAC
>JAFGCP010000326.1 GCA_016932595.1 Deltaproteobacteria bacterium | reverse complement strand
TCTTGTGAAGCAGCACAGCGGCGTGCGCATGTCCGCCACCATGGCCACCGTGGTGCTGGAGCGGGTGTTCGACCTGCTGACCCTCATGCTTTTTTTATTGGTCGTGCTTGTCAAGATTTCTCTCCCGCCCGAAATTTTCAAAGCCGGCATCATCATGCTGACCGTTTCCCTTACTGTTCTGACCATGCTTATAATACTCGGCACCAAGCGGGATTTTTCCGCTCAGATAATCGGCAGAGTCCTGGGTTTCCTGCCCGATCGGATCGGCAAACCCGCAGCCCATCTTGCAGATTCTTTTCTGGAAGGTCTGCAGCTGCTGCCAGATGTAAAAAAAACGCTTTTGGTCTTTATGCTGTCATTGGTGAACTGGCTGCTGGTCGGAGTTTCCAATTACGTATTGTTTTCTGCGTTCGGCATGAACCTTTCAATCTTTAACGCTTTTGCCATTCTTGCCATTGTTGCCCTTGGGGTCATGATTCCGGCGGCGCCGGGGTTTATCGGCACCTATCATTATGCCTGCATTCTGGGGCTGACCTCGTTTGGCATAGCAAAATCCGAGGCTTTATCCTATGCCGTGGTTATGTGGTTTCTGCAGATGATGCCCCCTGTTCTGATCGGGCTGCTGTTCCTGCCATTTCAAAAACTGTCCCTGGGGGGGCTTATGAAGAGAGCTGAGGTCGCGGCTGACAATGACAGCGAATAAGCCCTCTACAGGCTGTTCTCCGCCTGCTGCGGATCAAGCATCTGCAAAGCCTGTGAAAAGCTTCCCGGAGAGGCAAGCATGATGGCCATGGCCAGGGCCGTCACGATACAGACAATGATCGCGACGGTCAGGGCGGCCTGCCGGGGTGTGAGCTGGTGCTGCTCCTGTATCCCCAGAAAGATGAGGTATAACCCGTAAAAATAGGCAAGAGGACCGAGCAGGGGAATCCAGGAAACCGTGTCCATGAGGCTTGCATAGGCCAGAACCCGCAGCGTTGATCCGAACGGCGCCTGCGATCGGTACATTCTCTGTGCAAGGATGTGCATGACCATGCTTCCGAGTACCGTTGAGAAAATATTGGCGCAGCATAATAATAGAAAAAGCTGGACGCCGCCGCTTCTTGCGTTTGCCACGAACAGTGCCGTCAGGAAGGCGCAGACCGTCAAAAATGCCAGAGGATTTTTTACCGATCCTGTTTTTGGCAGCTGCCTGAAAAATTCCCGGGGCCGCACAATCAGTTCCCTTGCAACACCGATAAATGTATCGAAGCAGCGCTCCGGCTCGAATTCAAACGGCTGTATCTGTTCCTGATCGTTCATGGCGTCGTTTCTGAGCATTGACAATAACAGTTTTCTGCAGTAACTTGGCGTATAAGATTTTTTAGTATACCAATTTTGCAGCCGGATAACAAGCATGGAAAAGCAGCGGCGAAGCACAGCGGCCCATAAGCGGCTCAGGCATCTTGACACGACATGCCTATGGCATCCCTTCACCCAGATGCAGGACTACAGCTGCAGCGAGCCGCTCATCATTGAGCGCGGTCAGGGCTCCTTTCTTTACGATATTGACGGCAATGCATACATCGACGGTATCTCTTCGCTCTGGGTCACCGTGCACGGGCACCGGAAGCGGCAGATTGACGAGGCCATCATCAGCCAGGTCGGCAAAATCTGCCACAGTACGATGCTGGGGATTGCAAATATTCCCGCCATCGAGCTTGCCGAAAAGCTTCTGCGCATTGCCCCGAAGGGGCTCGCGAAGGTGTTTTACTCCGACAGCGGCTCTACGGCCGTGGAAATTGCGCTCAAGATAGCTTTCCAGTACTGGCAGCAGAAATCGCCGGCAACGAAAAAAAAGAAGAAGTTCGTCGCGCTGACCAATGCCTATCATGGCGACACCGTCGGCTCGGTGAGCGTGGGCGGCATTGACCTTTTTCACAAAGTGTACCGCCCCCTGCTTTTTAAAACCTTCAGGGCGGAATCGCCCTACTGCTACCGGTGCCCGTACAAAAAAACGCATCCATCCTGCAAGCTGCACTGCCTGCATTCGCTGGAAGAGATTCTGCGCAGGCATCACGGCGAGATAGCCGCCTTTGTGATTGAGCCCCTGGTGCAGGGCGCGGCCGGCATGCTCGTATTCCCCAAGGGGTATGTGGCCGGAGCCCGCGCGCTTTGCTCCCGCTACAATGTGCTTTTTATCGCCGATGAAGTAGCCACGGGATTCGGCAGGACCGGGGCCATGTTCGCCTGCGAACATGAAAATGTCCGGCCCGACCTCATGGCCATTGCAAAGGGCATTACCGGCGGCACGCTCCCCCTTGCCGCAACGCTTGCCACCGATGAGGTCTACAGCGCTTTTCTTGGAGATGTGCAGGAATGCAAAACATTTTACCACGGCCATACCTATACGGGCAACCCGGTTGCCTGCGCAGCGGCATGCGCAAATATCGATATTTTCCGGAAGGAGAAAGTCCTGGCGCGCCTGCAGCCCAAGATCAGACAGCTCAGGCGCCGGCTTGAGGAATTGAAAGGCTTGCAGCATGTGGGGCAGGTGCGGCAGTGCGGCTTCATGGTCGGCATTGAGCTTGTGGCTGACCGTAAAATAAAAAAGCCCTATCCCGTGCACAAGCGCATCGGGCACCGGGTGATACTTGAAGCGCGCAAAAACGGAGTCATTATACGCCCCCTTGGCGATGTCATCGTCCTTATGCCGCCTCTGGCAATCAGGGCACAGGAACTGGACACCCTGTGCGACGTTGTTTTTGCTGCTATCAAAACGGTCACCGAACAGCCATCCCTGCCCGCGGTAAAAAAGACCTGCTTTGCCGGATAGCCCGTCTCTACCATCGCGGGTTTGTCATCAGTCCGCCTTGCGGAAAGCGTGCCTGCCGAATGCCGCATAACCCTTCCCCGCTAGTATTATACCCAACCTTGTATTGACTTTTTTTGTGCGCTCATTCATAATAATCCTTTTAAATTAAGCAAAAACAGCCGGTTACTCCGAGAACCGGTACAGAGCTACTCAAAGAAAGAGAGGTGTGCATGTTTGAAATTCTCAAACGGGAGGAAATGGCGCAGGGCACCGTGGTCATGAACGTGATCCGGGCGCCCAAAATAGCAGCAAAAGCACGGCCGGGGCAGTTTGTCATACTGCGGGCAAACGAGACCGGCGAGCGCATACCCCTCACCATGGCAGATACTGATCCGGCCCAGGGAACCATTACCATCATCTACCAGGTTGTGGGCAAATCAACCGCCCTGTTCAAAACCCTGCTGGTCGGGCAGGGCTTTACCGATGTGCTCGGGCCCCTCGG
>JAFGCP010000325.1 GCA_016932595.1 Deltaproteobacteria bacterium | reverse complement strand
GGCTGGCTTGCATGTACCGTTTGCACATCGAGTTGCCCGAAAATGGTCTATCGCTGCTATGCGTGATGAGAGCTGTTAAGAAACAAAAAAACAGAAAAATGAAATTTTAAAGCCGGCTTCAAGAAATCAATGGATACAAAGGATGTGCAGTATTTCAAAAACCGTTTTTATGCATATGTGAGATCTTTTGATTCGAATGATCCTGAAGGCAAAAGAAATATCGATTTAAAATATCAGCATACGCGAAAGGTGTGCCGGGAGGCTGTTGCTATCGGAAAAGCCCTTGGCCTTGATGAATCCGATCTATGCATAGCCGAGATAACCGCTCTGTTTCATGATGTGGGCAGGTTTGAGCAGTATAAACGATACAAGACCTTCTCTGACAGGAAATCCGTCGATCATGCTGCCTTCGGTATCGAAATTCTTCGGGAAAACGGAATACTGGCCGGTCTGGCAGAACCGCTGCGGGAGTTTATTTTAAAAATAATCTCCTATCACAACCGGGCAAAGCTTCCGGATAATGAAGATCCAAGAAGTCTTTTTTTTTCCCGTTTGCTGCGGGATGCGGACAAGCTGGATATCTGGCGGGTGGTGACGCAGTATTATACGCAAAAGGCAGCCGGAGAAACCAATGAGGCCATAGAGCTGGATTTGCCGGATACGCCGGGCATTTCAAAAGAAATATATAAAAATTTGATGCATGGGGAGATGGTACTTGTTGCCAGCATGAAAAATCTCAATGATTTTAAACTCCTTCAGACAGGGTGGGTGTATGATATTAATTTTTTGCCCACGCTGCAGCGCTTAAAAAAAAGAGGCTATCTTAAAATGCTGCAAGCAGCTCTTCCCAATACCGAAGAGGTCCGGAAAATTTTTAAGACTGTATTTTTTTATGTGGACACGAAACTGAAAACCGGAGCATCATTGCTTTAAAGCATTTTATGAGCCATTGTGAAACTGGTGATCTTTGTTCCAGGATTCGCCATGATGAACTATGCCCGGCCCGGGAGCTGATGTGCCGCGTTGGGCAGGAGACAGGAAGTGTAAAATGAAAAATTTCCATTATGTGAAATTCGGGGATGACGATTTGATAGTGCGGGATGAACTCGCGCTTGACCGCACACTTCTGGCCAACGAGAGAACCCTCCTGGCATATTTGCGCTCGGGTGTGGCCCTTTTGATTGCCGGCGTTTCGATCATTCATTTTTCGGAAGAAGTCTGGTTTTGGGCAGTCGGCATCGTATGTCTCCCGGCCAGCATAATTACCGGTATGCTCGGAATTTTAAGATACCGGAGAATGAGCAAATTGATTTCACATATCCGAAGTCAGGCGAATATGAATGCAAAGAAAAGTCAACAATCACCCGCATAGCGGGTGGCTTGATTTCGCCCTGAAAGGGCGGAAGCAAAAAACACGGTGTTTTTGAGTTGCCTTCTTGAGAAACCATTGCCGTAGGCGATGGTTTTCGAAAGACAATAAAAAAAGAACTCGAACCATGAAAATAACAACTTTGATCGAGAACAGGCCCAGCAGGACTGATGCCCGACTCCTGGCCGAATGGGGGCTGTCTCTTCATATTAGGTTTAATGGTCAGGAGATTCTTTTCGATACAGGCGCTTCGGGCGCCTTTGCAAAGAACGCTGAACATCTTTGCGTTAATGTCGCATCCGTCGGCGCTGCTGTCCTGTCGCATCATCATTATGATCATGGGGGCGGGCTCAGGCGTTTTCTTGAGCTAAATTCCAGCGCAAAGGTGCATCTGGGGGAACCGCCAAAAGGTGATTGCTTCGGCAGGGCATTCGGCATTATAAAAAAATATGCCGGGCTTGACCCTACCCTCATGCCGGACTATCCGGACAGGTTCGAGACGGTCCGTGATCCCATAGAAATACTGCCTGACGTATTTCTTTTTCCCCGCCTCCTGTGCAACCATCCGAAGCCCGCGGGGAACAGACATCTTTTTGTAGAAAAAGACCATGCCTGGACCCATGATGATTTTACTCACGAAATCGTCATGGCGATCAGGGAAGGCGGCAAACTCGCGGTTTTTACGGGTTGCGCCCACAGCGGCATTCTGAACATGGTAGATACGGTAGCCGCGGCATTTCATGGCGTCTCCATCAAGGCTGTGATCGGTGGATTTCATTTTGCGCTGCCGCTGTTCAACCGCATGGCTGAAAGCAAAAGCGAAGTTCAGCGGACGGCAAAGCTGCTGCTGGAGTATCCCGTTGAGATGACCTATACCGGACACTGCACGGGAGCCAGGGCGTTTAAAGTACTCCAATCCATAATGGAAGATCGTATCGTCGACATACGGACAGGCAGCTGTTTTGAGGTTTAAGCCGGAGTCTGTACGAGGTAATATAAAAGCCTGTCTGCTAAGCCCCCCCCCCGGAGATGCTGCGGTCCTTCTGGCTTGCGGCTTTTTGATGCAGGAGTATAAAAAATTCAACTATTGGAAAAAAAAAGACGTGCACAGCGCACGGCTCGTTTTTTTTAAAATCTGATGGGCGTAAGTTGCGAGTCCCTTCTGCGGCCTGAGCATGCACAAATATACAAGCAAGTTCTGTTTATCCGAAGGAAAAGGAGCGAAGGCCTGACCATGGCTGGCCGGTGCTATGTATTCTCCTATGTCAACCCGGATACTGACGGCGTCTGTTCAGCTATTGGCTACTCCCGCTTCAAGCGCAGCACCTCGGGTGAGGGGTTTTTGCCCGTTGTTTTCGGAACACTAAATAACGAAACTGCTTTTGCGCTGGAGCATTTCGGCGTTGAGACGCCGGTTATGAATCCTGTACTGCCGCAGGACTGCGCGATAGCCCTTGTTGATACGCATCATGTGCGGCAATTGCCGGCGCATATGCCGCTGGCCAATGTTGTTGAAATACTGGACCACCATCCAGCTGGAGACCCCGCAGCGTTTCCGAATGCAGCCATTCAAAATGACCGGATTGGGGCAGTTGCCACGCTGGTGGCGGAAAGATTCAAGGCCTGCCCGCTAGAGCCCGACAGCACAACAGCAGGCCTGCTTCTTGCCGCTATCATTTCAAACACCTTGAATTTTTCTGCGCCCTCGACCACAGACAGAGATAAAGAAGCATGCGCCTGGCTGCAAAAAATTGCACCAGCCGACCCGGATTTTGCTTGCAGGATGTTCGAGAGCCGCTCTGGAATTGATAGCCTGTCGACGCAGGAGCTGCTGCTGGCCGATTATAAGGAATTCAGCCTGGGAGGCTTTGTGGTCGGGATTTCGCAAATAGAGTCGATGGATTTCCAAAAAATTAGCGAACGCGCGGACCTGATGTCAAGCCTTGAGCGGATAAAAGCCCACCGCCGTATCGATCATGTGTTTCTAAACTGTATAGATATACTGAAAAAGAAAGCCCTGCTTGTTTGTTGCGATCCTGTAACGCAGGAAAAGCTCACCCGGGCCCTTGGCGCCGATTTTAAAAACAACCGTGCGTATTTTGATCATATCGTGCTTCGTAAAACTGATCTGCTACCGCAGCTTAAAAAGGTGCTTTTCTAAGCCTGCGGGCAGAAAAAAATTATCGGAGCTGTTTCAGCATTTCTTTTACCTGTGCGGCGACCCCGGCACAGATCCCCCGGCACCGCTCTACGGTGTTTTCCGAAATATACCGGGCAACACCCTCAGGGGTAGAAAGGTCAAGGGCGAGCAGGTCTTTGCATTCCGTAGCTTTGTACGTATTCTTAAACCACAGCCCGAGGCTGTTTGCTATATTCATTGATTTATTAAAGGCATTGTACTTATCCTGCATAAATTCAAGGCCCGCGGCAATTCTAAATAAAAGCCTTGGCGTCCGCATATAGCTGCTCTCGAAACCCCCATAACGCAAGCCGATGGCGAGCACTCCGGCCGTTAAGGCGCTGCAGGTCATTCCCTGCAGCACGGTCCCGCCTATAAGCCCCCAGGTTGCACGCAGGTGCTCGTCGTTTACTTCAGCACTATCCTGCAGCTTGAGAAGTACATTGTGGGCGCAGTGAAATTTTTGCTCGTGGAATAATTGCAGGAGCTCCGCATGCCCCCGCGCGGTTGAAGCGGGACTTTCCGGCGCTCGATGTTTTTGGTCTTCTCTCACGACATCAATAAGGATCCCGGGCGCCCGGCGCATAACCTGCAGGCAGGGGCACACGTGCTGGAATGTCGGCGTTACCTCCCGGCATCTTACGCCGCCTCGAATATCCTTAAAACGGTTCAGGTATTTTTGCCCGAGAGTTATAACTTTCGGGACAGTATCATGGCCGGTCTCCTGCCCATACAGCAGGCCGAGGAAAAGGATGGGGGAGGTGGCGGCTCCGCATTCGTTTCTGAGCATGCCGATACCGCCTCCCATGGCAGAGACCAGCTTCACCATGGGCCCACTGTCCGCGCCCTGCAGCTCTCTGAGTGTGCGCATAACCGTAGGAGCGCAATGCCCGGTTCTAAGAGCATTTCGTACCGCTTTCAACTGGGGCCATTTCGAAAAGGTTGCGCCTCTGTTTTTTTCTGTTGTCATACCGTCAGAGCACATAATGGTTTAGCCCTTGCTTTGCCCGCTGCCCAGAGAGCCGCGGAAGCTGTTTTTAAATATAGACATCGCGCTTGCCGCCGGCGACCTGCCCATACATTTTCGTAAAAATTTCCAGAAGGCCCCCTTTTTTAAAAAAGGGCAGGGCATTGATTTCATCGATCTCCGTGCGAAGCAATTTCTCGCCGACGGCTTTGGTTTCCGGAGAGGCGTAATCATCCAGATACTCGCGGAAGGTGAGAACGGCGTTGAGCTTGCAGAATTTGCCTTCGATGCAGCCCTTGAGCAGGCCCATGATTTTGTCTCCGGTGCGCCCGCACCGGTACCCGGCCGTGCAGAAGGACGTAATCATGCCGTTTTCCGCCAATTCGCGCACGACTTCGTCGAGCGAGCGCGTATCCCCGAGCGTGAATTGCTGCTTGTTAATCTGCTGGGCATCTTTGCGCAATCCGGCAAGAGCCTGCAGGCCGGCCGTGTACCCGCCGACGCCAATGCGCGTAGACGCATCGGTTTGCGTGCAGCCGACCTGAATAACGTCCCGGCGCATGGCCGAGCTTTCTCGGGCCGTGATGATGAGCCCGGAATACGGGACGGAAAGCCGCAGAACCGTTACCAGCTTCTTAAAGTCAGCATCGCCGACCAGCCAGCGGGACGTGCGGCTGAGACAGGAGCCGCTGGCCGGAGTCATGCGAGGAAAGGAAATCGTATGCGGGCCGATGCCGAACCACCGCTCGAGGTCGATGGCGTGATACAGCAGCCCCATGACTTCGAAGCGCCAATCGTAGAGGCCGAATAAGGCGCCGACGGCAATATCGTCAATACCGGCATCCATCGCGCGATGCAGGGCATACAGGCGCCAGCGATAGTCGCCTTTGACCGTGTTGTCGGGGTGCACCGCCGCAAAGGTCGGCCTGTGATAGGTCTCCTGAAAAACCTGGTAGGTGCCGATGCCGACGTGCCGGATTTTTTTCAAGTCGTCAATGCTCATCGGTGCGGCGTTGATATTGACGCGGCGGATCGAGTTGTAGCCGCTTGCGGCCGGAACTTTGACATCGTAAATAGTCTTGATGGTCTCGGCAATGTAGTCAGCCGCCGAGAGCGGATGCTCTCCGTAGACGGCGATCATCCGCTTGTGGCCTTCGTTGATCACGGCGGTCGCCTCCTGCCGTATTTCCTCCATCGTTAGAATGCGCCTTTTTTCTTCTTTGTTTTCGTAGCGAAAACCGCAATAGGCGCAATTGTTAATGCACAGATTGCTGCAGTACAGGGGCGCGAAAAAAACAATCCGGTTGTCATAAACCCTGCGCTTGACTTCAAGGCCGGCGGCGTACATTTCATGCCACAGCTCGTCGTCGGTGACCCGCAGCAGGGCCGCTGTTTCTTCGGGCTCGAGCCGTTCGATCTGAAGGGACTTGGCGATTATTTCACGCACGCGCGCCGTGTCGGGATCAGCGGCCGCCGCCAACTGCCCGATAATCCGACTTTCATCGATAAAATCCTGACCGTCGATCAGATATTTTTCGATTTCTGCCGGCTTGATGACTTCCCGCGCCCATTTTTGTACGTTGCTGTTTTTCATTGACACATGCTCGTTAGGTAAAAGGATGCAGTACGGGCCATATGTTTATATGGCAGAGCACATAAAACTTTTCCGCAAAGATAGCCTGGCGCTGCTTCCCCATGCCAGCCTGAACAGCGTGTTCTGCTGAAAAACCGCTGCGGCAGGCCTTACTGTGTATGCTGCATTCATCAAGTATGCGGCTTTTGAAAATTGTAGCGCCACGTCTTTATAAAGTCAAAAGCGACCCCGGCGGCGTAGTGCTGCGGTGAAAGAATTATGCCCGGGCTTTTTTTTCGCCTACCACCTGACAGCCTGCCCCATTTTGAGCAGCTTTGAAATAAGGAGGTCCGCCGCATTGGTAATAAGATCATAGGCCATGCTGAGGGGCGGGCTGTATATTGTTTCATATTGAGATATTCGCGCAACAGGAATTTGTTCCCCCAGCATCAGGATAATTCTTTCGCCTATTCTGCTGGCCTCTCGCGGCCCGATCAGCTGGGCGCCGACAAGCGTCTGCTTCTCGGGATCAGCCAGAAGTTTTATCCGGATATCCCTGCCGTCAAATATCTTTTTTCTTGTCGGACCGGATGTTTTAACGGAGATAACTTCAAGGCCTTCTTCGCGGGCGGTGCGCTCGGTCAGTCCCACAGAAATCACGGTTTTACCAAACAGCTCAGCCCCGAACGTATACAGGGAGCCTAAAAAAGGAACACGGTTGCCGAAATAAATATTTCTTGCGATCAGCCTGCCGGTCCTGTTGGAGTTTGTCGCCAGGGCGTTAATAAATTTTTTGCCGCTCAGCATGTGGCGTTCTTCAATACAGTCGCCAGCCGCGTAGATGGCCGGATCGCTTGTCTGCAGATACTGGTTTACCTTAATGCCGCCGGTACTGCCTATTTTCAGGCCTGCCTCGCGGGCAAGCTCCACATCGGGGACTATGCCCTTGGCGACTAAGATCCAGTCTGCATCGATACTGCCACCGCTTGCCAGCGCAAGGCGTATGCCCCTGCCGTCTGAAACAACGCTTGCCGCGGTATCATTAAGATAAAGGCAAACGCCCTCACGCTTTAGAACCGGTTCCAGCACCCCGGCCATATCGGGATCGAGCTGCCGCGAGAGAAGGCCGCCCGAAGAAACCAGCATCGATACCGATGCATAGCCTTTTCTGACCAGGGTCTCCGCCATCTCGATGCCGATGATTCCGCCGCCCATAATGACAGCATGACGGGATCGCTGCAGAATGGCTTCTATGTCCCTGGCGCTCTGTATATCGGTAACCAGTGAATACACCCGCTCTCCGGTGAGCCCGGGTATGCCGGGCATTTTGTTTTTTGCCCCCGTATTGATGACCAGAATATCATAAGGCGCTTCCACGCCGTCAGCGATAATAATTTTTTTTTCTCTGTCAATACGCTCAACAGTTCTTTTCGTGTGCAGTCCGATCTGCTTTGCGGCGAACCACTCAGGCGAGGCATAAAACATGTCCTCATAGGGCACAGCATCTCTGAGAAAGAACGGCTGTTCACAGGGGGTGTACGCAGTCTGTTCTCTGCGGGTGTACAGATCAATCTGCGCCTGGCTACCGAGCAGCCTGAGCGTATTGGCGCAGACAATTGAAGCGCCGCCGCCGCCGATCATGACAATTTTCATGCTCGTGTCCTTTTTGAGTGCATCTGCATATGCCTGCGGGTGCGCGTGCTGCAGCAGGTACGCCGATGACGCACGTATTTTTTTATTTCAGGCCCTTATTATATTTTAAAATTATATTGCCCACTTCACAATCCAGATGTTTTGCTACAATCGGGCATTTAACCATAAAAAGAAAAAATACAGGATAGCCTTTTTTGCCTGATAAGGATTCAAAATTGCCCTGGCCTTTACTGATAATTAAATCCGCTGCTTTGAATGTCTTTTGGAAAGCGATGCTGCTTTTTTTCAGGATTGTTCCGGGAGCATCATACCCATTGTTGATTATCCGGGCATAGTTGTTGATCTCTGCATTATAGGCATCTGTTTCCAGAGCATCATTGAGTACAGGAAAACCCCGGACAGCGTAGCAGATCTCTTTTTCGGGGTATTTTTTCTTGATTTGTTCCAGCAAAATTTTATCAAATACGGTTTCGCCGACATTATCGGCCAAATACAATATTTTGTGCGCAGCAGCTAATTTTTTAATAAAAAGAGTATACTGAAAACATTTCTCATTTTCATTTTTTATTTCTCTTTCTTCCCGATGCAGTATTTTTTCAATTTCCGCCTGTATGTTGAGAGAATTTTTGACGCCAAAATCTATAATGTTTCCGGCAATTGCCAACTCAACAGCTGTTAAGAGTTTATTTCTGGATTTGTTTATTTTATTCATAAATAAACCATACTTATTCATGGTTTGTTCATGGCTTTTTTGTTTTAAGGATAAATAAGGATCTTTGTTTCCGGTAACTGTTCTGACAATTTTATAAATTATTTGCCCCATTTCCGGAGGAGTGGCAGTTAATGGAAATGCCGGAATACTGTGAGCGATTTGATTGATGATTTCCTTTTTTTTCTTATCGCTCACCCCTATTACATCAGCCGCTTCAATAGCCTGACGAAAAAAACAGGGGATACATTCAATATAGGTTTTCATAGAGCCTTTCATTTTCCCGCATTAATTTTTTGTTTGCGCAATCAGCGCAGACACTGATTTTACAGCCGGTGTTTGCCCCTGCTGCCGAGCAGGGGCGGTACACTGCACCGCGGGCGCTCCAGGGCCTTGCCGCAGCGCCCTCCTGCAATGGAAACGGCTTGTGTATGCTGCATACAAAAACAGTCACATGTTTTCTACCAGCCCCGCCGGCCCCTGCTATGGCCGCCTCTGCCGCAGCCTTTGCCCCGCCTGCCGCCGCGTCCTGATCGCAGGCCGAAAAAATTGAAAATCCGGTTCAGGATGCCGCCCGTGTCTATTACTCTGAAGCCGGCCGGCACGGCAGAAGGCCGGGGCGTATCCGGTTGTTTTTTATTTTGCTTTGCCGGCAATGGCGCGGCAGGAGGGCCTGAAGCCCGTGATGCCTGCATGGTCATGCGTTCGGGCAGACGCAGTGCTCCCTGGGGGCATTTTGCAACGCAGACACAGCAATCCGCGCACAGCGCCGTATCAATTTTCGCCACCTGTTCAATAGTTATTGCGCCCATGGGACAAATCCGAGCACATATGCCACAGCCGGTGCATTTATTATCATCAACCTGTACGGCCATTTACAGCACTCCTTGTACATTCTTAGTTCATCATACACAATGAACCCGTAGAGTCGCATTGTCTTGTATTCGTCCAGCACAGCATTGCAGCGTCAAACAGGCCCCGGAAGCCCTGACGATCATACCGGAGTATTTATGAGATACAATAAAATTCACCGTGGAAAAAATTAGGAAATTCTTGAACAAACAGCCTGCAGTTTTCGACAGGCGCCTTTTGGCTGGCTGTAAAAACCCCCTTACCTGCCTGTTCAAAAAACTTTTCACCAATGCACACAATGCTTAACCCTTCACCGATAATCTGTTTTCTACTGCTTCTGCCGATTGAATGATAATTGATTTTTTGCCATGTCGCATATTAGAGCAATTTAAGTTTGAGGTGGCCTGTGCTGCTTCTTCTGCCAACCACAACCCGCTTTCCCTGAGCCTGTCGAAGGGTTGAGCGGAAG
>JAFGCP010000044.1 GCA_016932595.1 Deltaproteobacteria bacterium | reverse complement strand
CAGTGGATGATCGCCGATATGGCCACACAGATCGAAGCCAGCCGCATGCTCATCTGTAAGGCTGCCTGGCTGAAAGACAACGGCAGGCCCTTTGCCACCGAGGCTTCCATGGCAAAGCTGTATGCATCAGAAGCGGCCATGCATGCGGCCACCAAGGCCATACAAATACATGGCGGCTACGGCTGCATGAAAGACTATAAGGTGGAGCGCTGCTTCCGCGATGCCAAGGTGATTGAAATTTACGAAGGCACCTCTGAAATCCAGCGGTTGATCATTGCGCGCAATACCATAAAATAACTTGTAGGGGCGGGTTTCAAACCCGCCCCTACGGAATGCCAAGATAAAAATGAGTGCCTTAAATATCATTGTTACCATCAAGCAGGTTCCCGACACCGCCGAAGTGCGCATCAACCCCAAAACCAATTCGCTCATGCGCGAAGGTGTGCCGAGCATCGTAAATCCCGAAGACCGCAATGCCCTTGAAGCAGCGCTTATGCTGCGAGAAGCCCACGGTGGGACAGTCACGGCACTTTCCATGGGGCCGCCGCAGGCGCGTGATGCTTTGGAAGAAGCTCTCTGCATGGGCGCCGACCGCGCCATTCTTTTATCCGATCGGGCCTTTGCCGGCGCCGACACGCTCATTACCGCATTCACCCTGTCCCGAGCGATCATGAAAATCGCAAAGTATGACCTCATCCTTGCTGGCCGCCAGGCCATCGACGGCGACACGGCACAAGTTGGTCCTCAGATTGCCGGGTTTCTTGACCTGCCTCAGGTTACCTACGCTGAAGGCCTTGAGATTCAAAAGGGTGGGATGCTTGTCGTGCAGCGAGGGCTAGAGGACAGCAACCAGTGGGTTCAGGTCAAACTACCTGCGCTAGTCACTGTCACGGGCCGCATCAATCACCCTCGCTATCCGAGCCTGTACCATGTTGCAGACTCCTGCGATGATGCAAAGATAAAAACCTGGACCGCCAAAGACCTGCAATTGCCGGAGGCAATGCTCGGCCTTGGCGCATCCCCCACCACGGTGAAAAAAATTTTTGAGCCCGACCGCACGATAAAGGGCGAAATGATCCCGGGTGACGAGCGGGAAATGGCCGCAGCGCTTATCAAAAAATTAAAAGAGATGCATGTGCTGTAAGGGCGGTTCGCGAGCCGCCCTTACGGAGAAAAATTACATAAAGACCAAAAAACCATGATCCAACTTGCTCCTGAAAAATGTATCGGCTGCAAACTGTGCGTCAAGGCATGCCTGTTCGGCGGCATTGCCGTTGACGGAAAAACGCCGCGGCTCACCGACTCGTGCACGGGCTGCGGGGCCTGCGTCGATGTGTGCCGCGTGGAGGCCATCATCGCCAGCGGTGAAAAAACCGGCCCGGCATGCGATCTCGCCGCCTATAAAGGGATATGGGTGTTTGCCGAGCAGCATGCAGGCAGGCTACACAGCGTCACTCTTGAGCTTCTTGGTAAAGCACGCGAGCTTGCCGATGCCAGAGGCGCTGAGGTAACAGCCGTGCTGCTGGGCAGCGGCGTTGCGGCATTGGATGGTGAGCTTTTCCGGCATGGCGCCGACCGCGTGCTGCTGGCCGAAGCTCCGTTTCTTGCAGACTACCGCACCGCGCCCTATGAGCGCATCATAGCCCGTCTCATCGTGGAGCATAAGCCCGAAATCATCCTTATCGGCGCAACAACCACGGGCCGCGACCTTGCACCCCGGCTTGCCAACCGCCTTCGAACGGGCCTTACCGCAGACTGCACCGGCCTTGAGATAGGCGCGGACGGCGGGCTTTTGCAGACGCGGCCGGCATTCGGCGGCAATATCATGGCAACCATTGCTACGCCCAATCACCGGCCGCAAATGGCAACGGTTCGGCCAGGCGTGATGCAGGCAAAAGTGTTCGAAGGGAAAAAGGGAGCGACCCTGAATGTGGCAGTTTCGAAAGAACCCGGCGATAGCCTCGTTCAAATCCTTAAGGCTCTTGCGCGCGAGAAAAGCACCGTTTCCCTTGAAAAAGCCGAAGTGATTGTTTCCGGCGGCCGAGGTATGGGCGATCCGAAAAACTTTAAGCTCCTGGCAGAGCTGGCGGGGCTGCTGTCGGGCGAGGTGGGCGCGTCGCGCGCAGCAGTGGATCTTGGCTGGATGCCGCATGACCACCAGGTGGGCCAGACCGGCAAAACCGTCAAGCCCCGCATCTACATCGCCTGCGGTATATCAGGCGCTGTTCAGCACTTGGCAGGAATGCAATCTTCTGATATCATTATCGCCATCAACCGAGATCCGGCGGCCCCGATTTTTCAGGCTGCCACCTTCGGCATGGCGGGAGATGCTTTAAAAATAATTCCGGAACTTATCAGCCAACTCAATGTTCATAGTTAAACAAGGAGGTCTCCATGAAAAAACCGTTTTCTGTTCTGTGTCTGATGCTTGCGCTCGTTGTGCTGCTGCTTCCTGCGACCGGCTACTGCTACCGCGAAAAGCCTGATGCCGTTATCGAAGACAGCTGCGCCGGCGGCGCCAAAAAAATTCTTGTTACCTATGACACCAAGCATGGCGCAACAGCAATCGTTGCCAAAAAGATTTTTGATACGCTCTGCGACAATGCCTCTGACAACGCCACAATCGACCTTATATTCGTTGAGAATCTCGATGCCGATACGATTCAGGACTATGATGCCATTATCATCGGCAGCCCCATCTATATCGGCAAATGGCTGCGCGGCATCAATAAGCTTCTCAAGCGCAATCATGCCTCAATAGCCCAGATTCCCTCGGCTTTTTTCGTCACCTGCACGTATATAGGCGAGGACACCCCCGAGCGGCAGGAGTATGCGAAAGAAACCTATGTCGGAAAAAATCTGAAAGATTATCCCGATATTACCCCCGTCGATATAGGCATATTGGGAGGACAGTTTACCTTTAACGAGCTCTACCCCATAGAGTTTTTTCTCATGAAGCTTGCCGGTTTCGAAGAAGGCGATTTCATTGATGATGCCAAGATAGAGACATGGGCAAAGGGTGCAGCCGAACAGCTGCTATAAACTTACTACAGCAATAAAAAAGGCCCGGCACTCATCTGCCGGGCCTTTTTTATTGCTAAAACCGATGTGTACGTGCAGAATTTGGACAAAATTGCTGACACTTGCAAAAAAAAGGTTGAAATTTTTTTTATTATCACTAAATAAGTATATAACTCTTCTTTATTAATTTAAAGGAGGTATAAAATTATGTTTTATGATTTTATAGAGCATCAGGACATATATGCACGAAAAATATTATATTCAATTTATGCCTTACACATGCGCGGCATGAAAAGAGAACAAATTATACAGTTTCTTTCTGATACTTTTGAATTTGACCGCGCCGAGTCTGAAATTGCTCTGAATATGCTGCCCGAACCATATCGCCCGAAACCGTCGCTCTTGCAGAGAGTTGCTTGCATGACTTCCGGCATTATTGAAAAAATCGAACCATTCTATTAATGATTTTTTCAATGCCAATATCCATGGCCTCATCTTCAAGGCCTCTCTGGATATTTTAAACAGTCCCTTAGAACAGAAGCCATGCCGCCCCTGCGAACTCCGAATTTTTCTGCGCATCTGCTGACTACTGGCTTCTGATTTCTGCCCCCTGGTTTTGCTGCCCCCCGGATTTTTGCCAAAAGACAATTTTTTATTGCAACACCCTCATAATACAGCTACTCTTTCAATTGAAGCCGTTGGCTGTCCTGCGGGGCAGCAGGTAAAATCGTTATTCAGCGGGGCCGGGCGTGAAGGAACTGATTGTGCGTGAGGGCGGGGCAGCCCAGGTGCTCGCTGCTGATGACGGGCATCTGCTGCAACAGTGCAGGGTTGATACCTATATCGCTTCGGGCCCGGGCGGCCAGCACCGCAACCGCACCTATAGCGCCGTTCGGCTGACGCATCTCCCCACAGGCGTGACTGTTACGGGCGAGGAGCGCCGGTCGCAGCACGAAAATAAAAGTAAGGCCCTGGGCAGGCTTCGCATGGCCCTTGCCCTGCAGCTGCGAAGCGCACATTTTACGCTTCACGAAAGCGTGCTGGAAATTTTTTCTGCTGCCGTACCCGTGCGGGTAAACGCCCGGAACCCGCTGTATCCGCAGGTGTGCGCGGCCGTGCTTGATGCGCTATTTGCCTCCAGGGGGAGCCTGAGCACCGCAGCTCAGCTGCTGAACCTGTCTACCGGGCAACTGGTTAAAATAGTGGGCCGCGACGGTGATCTCTTTACGGCGGCAAACCGGCTGCGGGACCACTTCGGCCTGAAGCATATAAAAAAAACTTCATGATATTCGGGAGCAGACCATGGCAAATCAGTGCAGCACGTTAAATCCAACCTGCATGGCAAACAAAGGCATTCCCTGCCCGGCGCTAACCCATGACAAAAGCTGCTGGGAATATGACTGGTTGCCGGAGCTCAAAGCAATGAGCCGGGAGCAACAGCTGCAGTGGAAGAGCTATTTGCATGATACCTGCCCGCGGTGCCCGGCATTTCACCCCTCCATGCAGGCGCTTATCGACCGGGTTCAGCAGGAGCTGTAGGGGGCATGAAGATAAAGGTTGATCTGCATGTGCACACAAGCCACTCGCTGTGCGCGCGCCTGAGCCCGAAACAAATCGAGAGAGCAGCCCGGCGCCTCGGCATCGCCGCAGTTGCCATTACCGACCACAATACTATGGCCGGCGCACGCGAAATGCAGGCGGCAGTGAAGTCCTTAAAAATTATTTGCGCCGAGGAGATACGCACCAACCAGGGAGAGATCATCGGCTATTTCCTGCAGAAAGAAATTCCCCCGGGCCTTTCACCGCAGGAGACAGTTGCCCGCAT
>JAFGCP010000324.1 GCA_016932595.1 Deltaproteobacteria bacterium | reverse complement strand
GATGGCATCGCGAAGACCGTAATAGACTTTTGCTGAACCTTCATTGCTGTACCCCTTCAGATCGACATCGGTTGAGAGGCCATAGGAGTAAAAATTTTCTGTTCGGTTGTCGCTGTCGATATCATTTTTTGTAAACACAAGATGATACCTGTCCCCGAACTCTTTCTGCAGGGCTTGTTTCCACGACAGGTAGTTCAGATAGGCATTCTCATGATATACTTCCCTGCTCCAGGGGTGGGCTGCACCAAACACGCCGGTGGTTTCCGCCTTACCCCAGGTAAGACCCCGGGTGACATACACCATGGCAATTGTGCTGCCTTCGGGGTAGAGTTCGATAAAGGGCCGAAGGTTTTTAATGTTCATGGCATTGAATTCGGGCGTGCGGCCGACCTGGCGGGACTGGTAGATTTCCATTTCATCCAGCACGCCCAGCTCGCAGAGCCGCTCTTTTACATAATTGCCGCTCATGAATTCATTGGCATACCGGTTATGGTCCGTGGTTTCCCTGGCGATGATCATTTTGCGAAAGCCCTCATTGGCGAACTCTTCGGCCACGTCATCTTCCATCTTTGTTTTGTATTTATCCGGCGTGGCAGAGCCCGCCATGGCCGTATAATAGCCGAAGCGCATATCGACCCTGTCGCCGAAAGCATTTTCCATAAGGGCTTTGAGATACTCATCCTGGGCTGTGACCGCGGCAGGAAAAGCGCTTGCCTCGTCGCCTTCGGTTGGCGTGCCGAAAATGCCGGAAAGCCACATGTACAGCGGCGGGCCCGACTCGACCAGGTCGCTTACACCATTGGGGTAGGGATGATAAAAATCGCCGATTTTATACCACCCGGTAAGATGATCGGTGGCATTGTCGCGCGGATCCAGGGGATAGGAAAGCGCGCCCCTTTCCGTGGCCAGCCTCAGCGGGACTATAGTTACATTATCAGGAAGGGTCGAGTTATCTATAGAGGCGAGTGCGGGGTTGGGGCTGTTGAATGTGTCGGTTTCGTTATCATATATATATATGCCATAAGAATCATACGCGTCTGGAAACTCTTCAGTCGGGAAGGTGATTGCCCAGGGTATCATGTTGATATGGGACTGATACGGGAACTCGCCCACATGGCCGATCTTGCACGGATCGCCCTCAACCTCGGTCTTATCGCCTATGCGGGGATAATCGCTTGTTGTCCAGGCATAATCAAAATTATACCCCACGGGCATACCCCAGCCGGTAATCAAAACCGCAACCTTATCAGTGGCGGCGTAGGAAGCCTGCGTGCAGATAACAGCCAAAAGACAAAATAAACCAACACAACTCTTTTTTTTCATTCGATCCTCCTTTGTCATGCACAGCCGATTTTTGGAGCCCTCAGATTTTTGTTATTATATAACGCGGTATTTCATAAAAAGCAAATTTCGGCTGACTAAGAACCGTTCTCCCGTCAGGTGCATTTAAGGCCATGCAGGACTGCCCGGCGGTGTTCTTGAACTATACAATGCCAGCAAACTCAAACAGCATTCACCTTGCAGGTTTCATAGAGCCCATTTCAAGGCAAGCAGATATAGGCCTTCCATAAAAAACGGCGTTTATACTATAAACACAGTGCCCGTCAAAACGATGCCCCCCGCCCGGAGATATGCTGTAAAGAGAAATCTGGTTATCCACAAAGCTGTAAGTAGCATTAATTTCCGGATGTCTGTTTTATAAACAGTGCCGAAATTGGCGTAACTGTCATTTCGAATCCCGCTGAAAGCGGGATGAGAAATCTAAAGCCTGGATGTTCCTTCAGCCTAAGATTTCTCCCTGCGGTCGAAATGACGGGATTTTGCGTATTGATGGGCTGCCTCATACAACTTCAGCTTTGGAGATACCCATTAAGAGGCATTGCACAGATAGCACTTTCTCATTTTTTATATTCATGCACAGGGGGTTTTTTCTGTAGAGAGATAAAAAAATTTGCTATATAATCAAATAAAAATTAAAATGCTATTCAAGCTTAAGCTTTTAAAATTACCGAATCGTTAATTCTCTGCTGCACTACGGAGCACAGGTATGCAACAGCTTGACTACAGTGTTCAGAAGGTCATCATCGGTGAATACAACCCCCATGATTTGATAGTTGATGTGGGTGCTTCACAGGAGCGATTTTTTGTTATACTGCATGGCCGCGTTGATATTGCGCAAAACGGCATCCTGCTGCGCACGCTCAAGGAAGGCGACATCTTCGGCATAGAGTTTTATTATATGGACAAGCCCTATGATTTCTGCGCTACGGCGCAGACCAAAGCGCGCATCGCCTCCTACCACAGCAGCCTTATTTACGAAATAATCTATAACCGGCCCCAGATGATCGATCAGATGATGAAGTCCATGGCCGGGCAGATCGACCAGACCACGCGGCTTATGCTGGAGCGCCTGCCTGCTGAAGAGGCTCCCCACAAACCCCCTGCATTCATACCGCCCGAGCCGGGAAGCGTGGTTCTTTCATTTGACGATTTGTTTAATGATGATGAGGGCGAGTATGATCTGAGCCCCCCCCAGATCGAGCAGGCGCCGGTGCCGGAGCCGTCGCTGACAACGCTGCACGATGAAGCTCTCAGGTTTTTTGTTGATGAATCAACCATGCTGCTGTCTGATCTGAAACTGATCGGCGAGCAGCTCAAATCCGTCGGGATACCAAATGAGCAGGAATCGGCCAAGCTTGCCGAGTTTGCACAAAAGCTCAACCGGCTTATCGGCGGCGCAGCATCAATGGGCTTCGAGCAGTTTTCCCAGCTGTCCCGCAGAACCTCGCTCCTGGCAACCCGCTGCGCAGAAATCAAAAATATGACCATCCGCCTGATCATCACCAACCTGAACCTGGTTGTAGCCGTGCTCGCGGAATGCTTCACCAGCATCGACACCATCAATGCCGCCGAGGGCAAGCTCCCCATGCTTGAGCAGCGCCTGGATATCTGCATGACCTCTATCGGCATGCCGGAGCCTGAATTAAAAACGCAGAATGAAATCGACGAAATATTGACTATGTTCAAAGACTGACACGAACCGTCCGGCCTTCCCCGGCGCTGTCACAGAGACGCAAACAGCGCTTGCGCCTGCCCGGAATACACCCCCTGCGATTCATACAGCACCAGTGGCGGCTCTGTTTTCATCTCAGCCCCCGCACCCTTCACCGCCTCGGCAAGCACCATGGCTGCGGGCTCATCGCTGCGCGCATGCACGAACTGAAGCGTTTTGGGCTCCAGGTTTTTCTTTCTCAGGCCGACAAGCAGGTCGGCAAGCCGGGCAGCGCTGTAGACGATCATGAATCTGCCGCCCCGCTTCAAAAGATACGAGCCCGCGGCAATAAAGTCATCAAGCGAGCCATGCACCTCATGACGGGCCGCGGCTTTCTGCGCCAGGGGATTGATGCGGCCTGAGGCGACGGGGTAAAAAGGAGGATTGCTGACAACGGCGTCAAAGCTTTCAGGCTGGGTTATTTTGCGCATGGCGCGCACATCACCGCGCAGCACGGAAATTTTTTCTTTGCAGCCATTAAGCTCGCTGTTGCGGAGCGCAAGTTCGGCTAGCTCCTGCTGTATTTCCACGGCCGTAATATGCACAACTTCATCGCAGCGGGCCAGCAGCAGCGGCAGCACGCCGCAGCCCGTGCCCAGATCGGCTACAGCGCCGGCGCAGCGGCCCCTGGCAAACCCGGCAAGCAGCAGCGCGTCGATAGAAAAGCGATAGCCGCGCGCAGGCTGATAGAGCTTCAGCCTGCCGTCGAACAGCTCATGCAGCTCACAGTTTGAGGGGTTCTCTTCCATGGGCATTTGAAAAAATGAAAATTCTTTAAACTGTTTTGCAATGACGATAGTGTATGGGCGTGGTACTGTCAATATGCAATATCAGGCTGTCAGCCATTGAGGCTGCAGGCGTTTGGGTACAATAAAAATAACCTGCGTCCATTATTCACCTCCGGTTAGTTGATTTATAAACCCGCGGCCTCTGGCCGTGCGACCCAAATAGGTTCCACCGATTCGGGGAAAAATAAAGAACTGAAAAGAAGACCTTACTTTTCTTTGCTTGCTCCAAAGAAAAGTAACAAAAGAAAAGGCACCCTGCACCGTGATCCCGCCAGAGGCGGGATTGCCCGAACACAGCGATTTCAGCCGGTCGGATCGACAAACTCGCCCCGCCAAGGCGGGGCTCAGACATGCCGATCCTTTTTTCCGTCTGAAATCGCTGCACTCGGCTACGGTGCAATGGGTAAAAAAAGACAAAAATCAGCTACATATTTTGATGCCGGAGGCTGACTAAAGCCTCGCCTTCTAGGCGAGGATACTTACACAAAATTATTTAAAATAGAGAACCTGAAAAAAGCTTAAATTTTAAGAACATAATTTTTTTGCTCTCTTTATGGTTTACTCAGCATTTTCATGCTGCTCAAAAAAAGCCGTACTAATAGGGATGATTCTTCACAGGTGTTTTTGGCGGGGTGCCCTCCTCGAGTTCAACCTTTTTAAAAATTTTAGGACATAAAAAATTTTTTCATTTGCAAAAATTATTTCTTGTAAAATAATAAAACATAGTAAATAAGCATATTTAGTACTAACCGAAAAGAGCAATCTATGCCTCAAGGGTAGAGCGCAAAGTCTCCGGTCCAGAAGGGTTGGGATAGCGGGGTTGCCGGTTTGGAAGTTTTCTGTCTATGGCGGGCCTGTCCTTATCTCAAGGACAGGCCTTTTATTTTGAGGACCCGCTACATCCGTCGCGGCGGATGTATTAATCGTAGGGGCTACCGGCTGGCCGCCCTTGAAAGTGGCAGAATGGGTGAAACCCAACCATTAAATTGGGTCTGACCGCAGATACCGGTGATGAATGAATTGTAGAGAAATGGTTGGTTTCACCCACGTGGTCTATGAGTACAAATACTCATGGCCACTGAGTATTTATACTCATTGTTTATTTTATAAGATTTCACTATATTTTATTTATAAAAACAGGTTTAAAAAAATATTTAAAGGAGGAGGGGTTCTATGCATTTCAAAAAAACGCTGTTCATCCTGTCTGTGATTAGTTATCTGTTTCTGTGCTCATCCGCCTTTGCCGAGCAATGGGGGGATTTTACCTACACCGTATCAGCCAGCGACAATGTCACCATCGACTGGTATAACGGCCCCGGTGGAGATGTTGTCATACCCGATACCATAGAAGGGCTTCCGGTAGTAACTATTCAATGGGCCTTTCAATATCATGAAAGTATTACCAGCGTAAGGATTCCGGCCAGCGTTACGGGCATTCATTGTGGAGGAGTTTGTGGACATCCTATGAGTTACCCCGTGTATTATGGTGGTTCGTTTTATGAGTGCCCACTTTTATCTGCCGTATATTTCGAGGGGAATGCTCCGGCTATATTATGGGCTTCGCTAGATCCAAGCCCTTTTAATGCTTGTGGTCCTTATTGGGTTGGTCCCTTTGCTTCCTTAGCAAATGGGTTCATCGCGTATTATGTTCCGGGGGCCACGGGATTTACCAATCCATGGGAGGGCTACCCTACGGCAGTGTTTACGCCTACTTCAACAACTACAACAACAGTAGCATTGCCTGACGCAGATGGTGATGGCATTCCCGATGCCTCAGACAACTGCCCCGTTATTGCCAACCCGCAGCAGAATGATGCCGATGGTGACGGGGTAGGCGATGTGTGCGATGAAACCCCCGGCTGCGGCGGGGGCTGCGGCCAGGTGGTATGCGAGGGGCAGGCAGATACCGACGGAGACTTTGTTCGGGATGCGATAGACAACTGCCCGGCCAAGTGCAATGCCGATCAGCTTGATGCAGACAATGACGGCACAGGTGATGTGTGCGATTCTGACCCCGGCTGCGGGGGCGAGGGACGGCCAGCCTGCGAGACATCCTGCGATGCGGATGTTGACGGGGTTTATACTGTCATAGACAACTGCCCGAACAATGCCAATCCGCAGCAGCTCGATGCCGATGGTGACGGGGTAGGCGATGTGTGCGATGAAACCCCCGGCTGCGGCGGGGGCTGCGGCCAGCCGGTATGCGAGGGGCTGGCTGATAGCGATGGAGACTATGTGCGAGACGCCATAGACAACTGCCCGGCTGTCTGCAATGCCTGGCAGCTTGATGCAGACAGTGACGGCGCAGGGGATGTCTGCGATGCAGACCCCGGCTGCGGCAGCGAAGGCCAGCCCGCATGCGAGGCGGTGTGCGCGCTGTAATATGCACTTTATATTTTATGATAGCAAAGGCCTTTATTAATGCAGACCCCAATAAGGGATTTGCATGTCCGCCGATGTGGACTTTGCAGGCAGGTTGCTATTTCTTCGGATCCAGTTCGACGAGCTTGCGAAATGCGCTTTCCGTGACAAGGTCCGCGGCCTTGGGGTTGTAGTGACAATCCAGGCCCGGAACGGCCCACAGGGGGGCGGCTTCATAGCCTTCAAAAGGCAGAAGGGCATTTGTATAGGCTATGCCTTCTTTGGCGCATATCGCTTCCAGCTTCCGGTTCAGGGGATATTCTATCCAGTCCTCTTTTTTGAGAGGTCCCTTCCAGAACAGGGTTGGAAGATCAAGAACCAGAAAAGCGATCCCCCTGGCTTTGCAGACATCGTTTAAATGCCGTATCTGCTGCATGGCGTCATCCCAGCGCTGGTAAACTGTTTCGTAATACCCTTCGTAATAATTGTAGGGATTGAACTTCTGATTTTTCAGCCGCAGCAGAATAAAGCTTATCAGGTGTGATTTCGAAAAGAGCTGCTGCAGCCAATATTTTTTCTGGGGGTCATACATGATCCCGCCCTTAAAGTGCCAGGTTGGCCGAGCAATGGTATCAATAAAAAATCCTAAAATCAGCATATCCGGGTTCAGCGCCGACGTTTTTTGTTCAAATGCGCCGACAATCTGCTCCAGGCTGTAGCCGGGAACACCGCCGTCCCACACCTGAAAAGTCCGGCCCTGGGGCCGGTAAAAATCATTCAGGCGCATTTCAAGCTTATGGCTGTAGGTGTCTTCATACTTGAGACCGACGCCAAAGGTTTGCGAACACCCGATGGTCAGGATATGGTACGCTCCGGGATCAGGCGAAAAGGTTTCCTTGCTGTCGCGCAGGCCCTTGTCGTTTATCTGATAGAGGAACCCTTCCTCGATTTTTCTAACCCCGGGCTGCAGCTCATAGAAATATTTTTTGCCTTCAACCCCCTGCAGAAGCTGCCAGGAGCGTGTATAGTGCTCTACCCGGTTAATGCCGGCCTTATGCGCCTGCAGCTTGTCATACACCCGCACGCCGGTTTCCAAAACCAGAAATATAAAAATAAAGCCTGCCAGCATGCTGCAGCATATTAAAAAAATTTGTTTTTTCACCGCAAGGTCCTTTTTTATGTGTTAAAAGCCATAACCCCTGCATCGTCAGGATATGAGGTCCGGGGAATTATGCTGCCTTCATCCCTCAAGCCCAGGAGGCTGCTTTTCACGAAATCATGGTGGGAGTACTCTTTGGGCCATTATTTTTATTCACGACAGGTGATACCGCAGATAGTTGCCCGCAGGAAAGACAAGCCGGGGCCGTATATAGCAGCTGGCAAAATAGTTTTTGCATTCGGTACAGGGTTTCAGAGCATGGGCCATGCGGGCATAGGCAGGGTCATTGAAAATTTCCTGAAGGCTGCTCTCCCGCAGGGAAAATTTCTTTGGCGGGGCAAGAAAGCCCGTGCCAGGATACATGTCTGATTTTACGCCATAGCATGGGCACACTTCGCCCGAGCCCAGAATGTTGACATAATAATACGGCAAAAGGCAGGGATCGGAGAAAATGGGGTGCTTCAGCTCCCCCATGCCCAGCCGGTGCGCATAATACTGCACCTGCAGCGACATATACCGGTCGCGGTCCCGGGCGGGAAGGGTGGCCAGAAAGGCCTGAAGCTCTTCGAGGAACTCTTTTGTCAAAAGCGTAG
The DNA here is from genome assembly GCA_016932595.1 of Deltaproteobacteria bacterium. GTDB lineage: Bacteria > Desulfobacterota > WTBG01 > CAIYCZ01 > CAIRTM01 > CAIWCT01. Next base: position 18,065 of record JAFGCP010000324.1, on the reverse strand, counting down.
CGCCGCTCTGGCGCTCCAGCACAGAGGGGTATTCCTGAAACCCCTGATAGCGCTGCCGCACATCGAGAGAGGCGCACAGGCGGTGCAGCTCTTCCTGCTCCCCTATGTTCCATGGCCCGAGTATGGTGGTGCACGTGGCTGCGATGCGCGGGGCATGGGCCTTCAGGTTTTCAATGGCCCGCAACAGGTTTGAAAAAGCCTTGTCGCTGCCGCGGTGCAGGTTATGGGTGGCTTCCAGGGCATCGAGGCTGAGGGAGATCTCATTGACTTTGCAGCGGCTTAAAAGCTTTGCCATGTTTTGATCAAGCAGAGATCCATTGGTCACGATATGAACATAGGGGATGTGTTGTTTTGCCCAGACTATGTAGTCCTCAATATTTTTTACCAGCAGGGGCTCGCCGCCGCTGATATAGAGATAATAGGCGCCCAGGGCATGCAAATCCCGGATCAGGGGTTTAAACTGCTCAAGGGGCATGGTATACCTTTGCTCCTCGGCATTGACATAGCAGAAGGTGCAGCGATAGTTGCAGATGTTGGTGAGCACGAGATGGGCAATCAGGGGCATGGGCCTTCGGTGAACATGATAGGACCGATACCATTTCCAAATTGAACGGACAAGAGACATATGCATACCAGGCCTCATTTATAGTTGTTGTAAATCAGCACGTTGCGCGGCGGATTCTTCAGTTTTATAAAACCGACGGGATCATCCATATAAAATACGCGCTCCACCTCAAGGGGCGGATCCGTCTTCAGAAATTTCATCCAGTGATACGATATAATAATTTCCCCCTGGTGCGGAGCAAGGTCTTTTAGCTCTATTTTGTTCATCTCAGCACGAGCGATGCCGCTTCCTTTAATAAAAAATGACGGCTGCCTTTTTATCCGGTACAGGAAGAAACGTTCGATAGTGCCGTCAGGTAGAAAATATTCAGGATATCGGTTGAAAAATGTTTTTGCCTGCTGCGACCAACAGATGACCCAGCTCATATTATACAGGTCGCAGAGGGGAGAAACATCCTCAAGGCGCAACGTTTCAATTGGCCGTTGAAACAGCTGGCCGCAGAAAAAGCTTATCATGCTGTCTTTTGTCGGATTATATGCAAAATCGTTTCCAATAAACTGCCTGCCCGTAAGGTGGGGGAGAATATAGGGGAAATGACCGCCGCCGTACTGGTGCCCGCTTTCCCAGTCGGAGTTTTCGATAAGAATACGCGCCTCATCGGTAGTTGAGTTCTTGATATAGGTTATGAGTTGCTCCAGTTCCTGTGGCAGCTGCGTGCGTAGCTGAAATTCTTTTTTGACAAACAAATGATAGTATGGCCGTGCCGCAAGCAGGGCGAGCATAAGCATAAAACACGCGACAAGGGCAAGCCGCACCCTGACGGGCCGATGGTTTGTCAGGCGCTTGTACAAGCAGCACAGGGCGGAAGATGCCGGCAGAATCAAAAAAAGATTCATTATAATTATAAATCGCAGCGGGGTCAGACTCCGGGTAAAATTAACAAATGATCCGTAGTACGCAAGCAGGAATAGAAAAGCGATCGTATACCCGCAAGCGGCTGCTTTCACCCCTGCACCTTCCTTCTTCCACAGGAGCAGCCCCCATATGCCAAAAAGCATAAGTCCTCTATCAATAAGCACAGATTTTTGAAATGGAACCACATAGGTATTGAAGAGCAGCTTGCCAAAAAAATAGGTGTTAACCCATTCGAAAAAGTCTGTTGTGGTATAAAACGTCATCACGGGGTTGATGTGTGATGAATCAAGCATCCTGATAAAAGGAATCAGCCACGGGCACGTTAACGCCGCAGCTGTAAGCAGCGATGCCATGCTCAGTACAAGCCTGCGCCATGGTAGGCGCCGCACGACCGCGCAATAGAGCACCATTATAAAAGGGAGGCAGTTGAGTACGGTAAAAATATGTATCCAGAGCGCAGCCCCCAGGAGCAGCGTCTGCAAAACAAGCACGGGCCACTCTCTGGTTTTCAGAAAGCGATACGTAAGCGAGGCGATATACAGCGACAGGTAAACGGAAGAAATATAGGAAACTGTGCCCCAGTAAATAAAGTCAACACAGATGGTTGTGTGCACAAAAAGGGTGCCGAGCACGACGCATACGAAGCTCTCGCCATCTCCAAGCTCGAAATTGCGCGCCGTACCATAGAGAAGCAAAGGAATAACAAATATCAAAAAAATAAAATAAAGCTTGAAGGCTACTGCGCCAGAAAAAAACGGCAGGGAAAAAGCCCAGAGCGCCCAGGCATTGTTGTCTATACCGACAATAACATTGGCAACTGTGCCCGCACGTTGATAGGGATTGTATCCCCAGGTTGAGCAATAGGTGTTCATGAAAAATTTTTTGTCGAGCATGTCTCCATAGTGTAGGGGGAAGTCGTCGGTGTAGATAATCGAGGGGCTGAACCATTCGTTAAAGGGAATATAGCAGCTGATAAAAAATGCCTGCAGCAGAAGAAAAGCTATTAGAAGAAAAAAAATAAATTTTTTATTCAAGAGCCATATCCCTTATGACTATATATTTAAATGCTCTGTATAATTTTTCTATGAGCCAGCCCGAACGAATTCAACGGCTGCTTCCGCCAGGGCCGCAACCTGCTTTTCCGACAGCCAGTGTTCGATGGGCAGGAAATAGGTTTCCCTCGCAGCAGCCGCTGCATGGGGGGTCGGCGCGGCATAGCTGCGGAACACCTCCAGCTGGCTGCAGCATGGCAGCAGCGTTGTCGTCACGTCGATGCCGTATCGGTTCATGAATTTTGCAAACTCGTGGCCTTCCGGCACTTTAAACGGAAAGCGCCAGAAAACATTTTCCGCTCCCGGAAGAAGGGCAGGGAGCCTGTCTAACGCATACGGGGTGAGGGCTTCCAGTACAATTCGGGCATGTTTTTGCCTTACGGCATTTCCCTCAGCCAGTCGCTTGAGGCAGCGCATGGCAAGATCAGCCTGCAGGGGGCTGAAGCGCCAGAGCCATTCGTGGGGAACCTCATGAAGGAGCTTTTGAACGGGATTGTCCGTTTGAAGGCGGGAAACGATTTTCGGATCCAGCCTGTTCAGAAAACGAATGGCGGGGAATGCCGCATAACCGAACAGCAGGGGCTGCGTGACTGAGCCGATGATGATATTTTTTCTTAATATGCCCTGCATGTCCTTTGCGCTGCAGGGCCGGAGCCCGTTCAACGATTCCTTTATTCTCGCCACAAGCTCCGCATCATCGCTGATGACCATGCCGCCATAGCCCGTGGAAATGCTTTTCAGCGAGGAAAAGGAGAATATGGCGGCTTTGCCGAATGTTCCCATCTGCCTGCCGTGCAAGGTCGCGCCGAAGGAGTGGGAGGCATCTTCAATCAGGATCAGCTCATGCTTGCGGCAAATGGCGGCGATTTTTTCCATGTCCGGCACAATGCCGAACAGATGGGTTACCAGAACCGCCCGCGTGCGCGGGGTAATGGACTGTTCAAGCAGCTCAGGGGACATCTGATAGTTTGAGGGATCAATATCGATGAACACTGGCCGGAGGCCGGCGCAGAGAGCCATGTTGAACATGTCGTGAATATTGATGGGTGTGGTAATGATTTCGCTGTTTTCAGGGAGATTCAAAGCCTTGAGAAGTAAATAAAAGCAGGTTCGCGCATACGGGCCTGCGACGGCTCCTGCGGTGTGCCACTGCCGGGCAAAAGCTTTTTCAAGCTTATCAACCGGAACACCTGCCTGTGGTCCGGTAAAAATCAACCGCCCGAGGGCGGACACCAGCTCCGCGTTGGTGACATACAGACGGGTCCGGGGTATCCTGCTGTTCCGGTAAAGAGCTTTCATTGTTGTGTAATAGTCCTTTTTGATGAGAGCCGATAAACGGCTTGTTTAAAAAATGTGATAGGCAGTATCTCAAGCAGGCATACCAGCCGTGTTATACGGGCCGCCTTTACCTCAGCGGGCCCGCGCCGACGTTTTTTTGTTTTTTTTCAGCGCATAGTCCAGTCTGATCCAGCGCAGCAGATCAGGAGCTCTGCGCCTTTATTTTTTTTTCTGAGCAAGGTTCGTAAACCCGAGCTCCTGCAAAGAGGTCCCCAGATTTTTTATATGAAAAGAAAGATTAAGCCGGTAGGAGGCTTCGGCATAGCAGGACTGCCAGCAGTGGCGGCAGGCCTCGCGATTCGGGTGCCTGCGCGCATTTTGAAAAGGCGCCGAGTTCCATACCTCCAGAAACGGCATGTTTTTTATGTTGCCAAGTATGCGGTTATCGCGCGTACATATCGTGACATCGCCACGGCTGCTGATATTGGCGGAGAGAAAACCGGCGCGGCAGCCCTTTGAAAGATTCTGTCCTGCAAAATGTTTCACCATCCCCTGCAAAAAGGGTCGTGAGTTTGTGTACATGCCGCTTTGAAGCAGCAGCTTTCTTGCCTCCTCGACAGCCTGGCCGAATCGTGCGACGTCATCGGGGCTGAACCGCATGTCCGGATCATCAAAGCGCATGTCATTGAAGGGATAGCCGGGGAGGGCCGGGTTGAACTTGAGCCATTTAAGCCCGATTTCATTTGCCAGCCGGGCCATTTTTAAAATCTCATCAATATTGTCTTTGTTGACGAGCATATTGATGCCGATATTCATCCTGCCCTTGCTTTCATAGGTACTTGCCCGCAGATTTGCTACGATGCGGTCCAAAGCTCCGGGTTTCCCCCGCAGGTTATCGTGCCCTTCCGCTGCTGTGTGGTCAAGGGACACTGATATCGTATCGACGCCGGCAGCCATCAGCATCCTGCGCCATTCGGCGTCAAGCAGATACCCGTTGGTTGTCAGGTAGGTGTGTATCCCTAAAGACCGTGCGGTTTCTATGATGGGAATAAGTCCCGTAGTGGTAAGTGGCTCCCCCCCCCAGAGGGCAAGAATTTTTGTCCCGCATTTTTGGAGCTCCGCAAGCAGAGACAGGATACGCCCTGTTTCCAGCTCCTCTGTGCGGTCTATGGTGCCGGGCCTGCCGATGGTGCACATTTTGCAGCGAAAGTTGCACAGTTCGGTGGGGCAAAGATAGACAATCAGCGGGCCATGCGGGTAGCCGCCCCAAGCCGTTTTTATTTTGGTCTCAGCGCACAAAAGAGCCATTTCTAAAAGAGTATTCACAAAAACATCGCCTCTGTGTTCCAGGTTTTACTGCTGGAGGACCGCTGTTTTCCAGCCCGGGCTCCAGAAAAAAATCAATATATGCGGTTGATGCACTAGTGCTTGAAAGCGTTTTGATTATGCAGGCTTCTCTATACCAAAGAAGCAATAAAGTAAAGTTTTATAGTGCCTGTATGGAGTGCATCAGCCTGCAATTAAAAATTTTTTATCACATTCATGACGACGGACGGGTGCAGAGAGAAAAGCAAATTATATTCGAGATAATCACCGGCAAGACATATGGCGCACCGGTGCTGCGGCAGCGCCGATAATGCTTTGGCCAGGGGCATCTTGAGCACGTTGGGCGGCGTAAAGGTTTTTAAGAGCTGATGGCATTGATATACGTCACCGTTCACATCGATATGGCAGTACAGCTCCCCTGCCTTGCAGGTCACATTGCAGAGGTGCTGGTTAAGAACTGCCTCTGCATAGTCGGGCCATTCCAGCAGTATATCAAAGTAGCGTTTTGAGTTGAGAACGGTTCGGGGGTACTGCTGCTTATAGGCTTGAAGCTTTCTGATGCACTCCCGGTACTGCCCGTCCGGCGGCAGAAGAAATGAGGCATCTCCGGCTGCCGCCGGGGGATGATGCAGCAGCTGAAATGCGGCCTTGAAACCAAGCTCCCGGGCTTTGTCTATCACGAAATCAACCGCACCGAGATTGTCGCGGGTCAGCGTGGTCGTGGTTGACACTTCTATATTATGGAGCTTTGCCAGGGCAATGGCCTGCATGACATGGCCGTAGGCGCCCTTTTTCTTGCTGTGGTCATGAGCAGTCTCGTCCCCGTCGAATGACAGGGTGATGAGATCAAGATCTTTCAGCTCCTGCAGCCGCTCCGCAACCAGGGATCCGTTGGTGTTCAGGCTTACATAGAGCCCCCGGCTGCTTGCATGGGAGATGATATGGCCGATATCGTCTCGCAGCAGGGGCTCGCCTCCCGTCAGGCCCAGACGTATCGTACCCAGCTGCGCAGCCTGGTCGATAATGCCCTCAATCTGCGCGGTCGTGAGCTCGGGATCTGTGCGCTCCCAGATTTTGCAGTACGAGCAGCGGTAATTGCAGGTTGTATTGGTAACCAGAACCAGGCTGAGCGGAACGGGCCTCCTCAAAACATAGTAGTTCAGGAGCGCCCGGCAGCCGGCAATGGCCGTTTTTAGCTTCATGAGTTAAAAGCCTTTGAATAGATTAAATATGTTTTAAGGTTGAACCCCGGTTTTATCAGCCGTGTTTGCATATGACCCCCATCAGGTTCCTGCCGAGGAACTCAACTTTTTGCGCTCCGAAACGTTTAAAAATGTCTTCGGCCTCCCGCCTGCTGAAACGTTTTGTTGATGCGGCACCGCTCATGCTTGTCAGCCGCTTTGCCAGAGCTGCGACCAAAGGGTTTGACGAGGATGAAAGATTGACGACCGGCTCGCTGATAATCAGTTTTTCCGTGGCGCTTGCCAGCGCCCGGGCTATCAGCGCCTCATGCTGAGGATAGAATTGATACAGGCTGTTGTGAATAAGTATGCACTCGGTGCTGGGGATATCATAGGCACCTATATCGCTGCAGACAACGTCCAGCCCGCGCCTGACAGCATGCTCAACAAAGGTTGGGTTTATATCCACGCCCCGATAGCTTCTTCCACGGTAGAAATCAAGAATCTGACAGTCTCCGCAGCACAGTTCAAGCAGTGCCGACGAGCCGATTTCGCGGGCCAGCGCTTCATAGTGGTAGCGATAGCTTTTGCCGTAAATAAGTTTTTCAATTAATCTGTATGTCGCGGGATGGCCGTAGACAATGTCCATGCTTTAGGCCCTCACCCATCGTGCTTTGCCCGGTCGATCTAATGCAATAGCGTCAACCAGCAGTACCGTCACCGGCATACCCAGGGACTGCTTGAGCCCGGTCTCAATCATTTCCCGAACGCCGGGTGTGCGGGAAATCAGCTGCACGGTAATGGCCTCCGGCCTTGATTTGTCGATCTGAAACGCAACAACCTCCTCAAAACGGAATATGTGTTCAAGGAAAAATTGTTCCGTGCATGTTTTTCCGGCAGCGGGAACACAGTTTATGGCGCGGCCTGCGATGGAGCTCATGCGCGGATAGGAATTGCCGCAGGGGCAGGAGCCGGCAGGCATGCTCGCGAGGTCTCCTGTTTCATATCGTATGAGGGGCATTACGGAATTAGATATATCCGTTATGATAACGCTGCCTATTGCGTCAGGGGGCGCCTTCCGCCCGCTTTTTGTATCGATGATTTCCACATAGTGGGAAAGGGACAAGATATGATTTCCCCGTCCTGCCGAACATCCGTGCGCCACCACGCCGAGCTCGTGAGAGCCGTAGCAGTCATACACCGGGCAGTTAAAGCACTGCGATATGAGTTCCTTCTGGCCGGATGAAAGGGTGACTTCGTCGATTTCCACAGCCCTGACCGATGGCAGGCGTTCGCCCCGCTCAAGCAGATACCGTGCAAACTGATACCAGAAATACGCATTACCCTCAAGCAGGTACGGAGCATAGGCTTTGATTCTGCTGTGTATAGAGGCCATGTGCGCAATGTCCGGTCTCATGCTTCCCTGCAGCGGCGGAAGGAGTTGCTTGCGGTGAACAAACCGGTAGACCAAAGACCGAACAGCCTCAAAGGGCTCATGCGAAAAATCGCCATCGCAGTATGCGCCGCGGTAATCGCCGTGCGCGAAATTGCGAACCGTCATCATGGGTGTGCCCAGGCGCCATCCCATCAGATAATATCCGTACAGCAGGTTTGCGTACTGATGATTGTAGCAGGCATTATCAAGGAAAACGCGCAGCGGCTTGCCGGTGGTTGTCCCTGATGAGCATACGGAGACAAGCCCCCGCGCATCGGCGCTTCGGCTCATCAGGTCCTCGGGTGGGCGTGCGGCAATTTCAGCCCTGGTCAGGACCGGCAGCTTGCTGAAGTCATTTCTATCCTTAATGTCTTTGGGATGAATGCCGCTGCGGCTCCACAGGTCACGGTATAGTTTAACATTCTCATAGGCAAAATTGATACAGGAAGAAAGCCGCTGCCACTGAATTTGCGCAAGCTCATCCGGCGACATCGTCGCGCCTTTTTTGATTTTTTCCAATATGGACCAGGCAGTATAGGGCGTCATCTTGCCGGCAAGGCTATAAAGAGTTTCAAGGGCTGGGCTGTACCATGTCATAATGCTGCTCCGGATGGCCTCGCTGCTTCCTGCTTTTTAGTATGCTTTTGAAAAAAACGATAAAGGAAAGATATACCCATAGATGCTTTTTCGGACTGCATAGCCCACTCTCTATAGTTTGTTGCCTGCTACAGGGTGTGACAGTGGGAATTTTGGTAATGAAAAACTCAGAAGCTTGCGCTCCAAAATCGGCCTGCAGCTTTTAAGCCGGTCTCTACCTCAGCACCATGCCGAGGGTGGTGCATAGAGCTGAGGGGTAGCCTAGGACGATTGACGTAAAGGCAACCCGTTTTTTTTATATTGTCTGATAACTTTTCTGAACTTGAGCAGCTTATTAAGATAATAGAAAGTATCAGAAAATGAATTCAATGTGCTGAACGACTGGTTCTTTCTGATGAACAGGATGGGGACTTCGGCCATCTTTAAGCCCTGATAATAGGATCTGACCATGACCTCCGTATCCCAGAACCAGTGAGGGTCTTCAACTTCTTCAATAACGGGAAGTATTTTTTTTCTGTTAAAAAATTTAAACCCCGCCTCGGTATCATGAAATGGGGTATGCCAGTGGCACAATACCTTAGCTATATGGAAATAGCCTTTTGATTGTATCCATCTGAAATCCCACCAGCGGTGTTTATAAATCCGAAAACCGGACACAACATCATACCCCTCCATAACTTTGAAAACAAAGGGAAGTATGTTATGGCAGTCAACCTCCAAATCAACATCAATAAAGCCAACGACCTTTCCGGTAGCTTTTTTTATGCCTTCGCTTACCGTATAGCCGCGCCCCCGGTTGATATCATGTGCAAACATCTGTACATGAGGGCGCTCATGTGCAAACTCCCGCACTCTTTGCAGCGTGTCATTCGTGCTTTTATCTTCAATTATAATTATTTCAAAGCTAAGATTTATGGTGGTGAGCAACATGTAGATTGCATGCAGGTTCCCAGTAAGATAGGGGCCTTCATTATAGCAGGGAAGGATTAATGAAAGGTCCATGTACAATCTCCATCACGAGAAAAGCTTCATCGTATCATTGGCCGAGACGCTCTTCCTATTGACCGGTGCGTTTTTTGAACAAGTATTACGGGTGGTATAGACCTGCGGGGCGACAGCCTCACCGTTGCCCGAATTTTTTTAAACTATTTCCACAGCGCCAACCGACAGCATCGTAATAAGTGATGACTAGGTCACATCATCGCTGCCAGAGATGCAGGCTTTCAGACACGTGAAGCGTACAAGCCCGAAAAAAAAGGGGACTTACATGCGCATACTTAAATTAAGGATATGATTTGAGAATTGATAGTTTCTGTCTGCGCACGATCGCCCTTATTGAAAAGGGCACATGTTAAAAAAATTAATTTTTAAATTATATCATAAAGAAAATATCAGGACAATTTTTATTTATTGCATACGGAGTTACCTTGCTGCCTGCGGTCATGCGCACCAGCGGGTGGCAGGGAACGGCCTTTATGTGCCGGTCGCGCACCGGGATCAGACATAGAGCCAGACTGCAGGCGCGCTGATTTAGTCCGGAACGCAAACGACGCCTGCAATCGGCAGAATTCGGTCTCGAAACAGGTTGAGTAAGGCCTTTTCATTCGTCGAGCAAAGCCGCATGTGGGGGGCAGGTCATGCCTGCATCAGGGTCCTCATGCACAAAGTGTTGCTCGCAGCGAAAACGACCAGGGGCGTTATCTGAATATTGTACATTCGCTGCACAGCGCTATGCGGTCAGACTTTTTCTTAAGATGCAAAAGGCGGTAAGCCTCCATCTTTTGTCCGTTCCAAATGTCGTACAGGCTGGAGGTTGAAACATCCCCCATTATTTCCCTGTCTGCATAGTCAATACAACATAAATTAACCTTGCCGTTCACATTGATGAGCATTTCAGAGAAGATGAAAGGGCATGGAATCAAATGGCTTGTCAAATGAATATCTTTTTCATGGTTTTTTGACTCCCCCCCCCAGTTGTTCTGATTAACAACAGCGATGCCATCAACCTTGTTTTTGTATTTCTTCATAATCGGAAGATAGGCCTTGTCTTGTGAGGAGTTTTTGATGGTGTATATGAATTTTTTGGGTTTTTTACGGTCATTGCCGTATGAGTCGATCAAATCAATAACATAGTCGATGTTCTGTTCGACAACATGGCTTATGGTGCCTATGCGCCGCTTATCCTGGCTTTCTTTGTCAAGCCCCCCCAAGCTGAAGGTAATGGCGTCAATGCCGCTTTCAAGAAGAAGGCGGGCCTTTTCCGGCGTTAACAGCTGAGTGTTTGTGTTGAATTGCACTTCCTGAATGCCGGCCTGCTTTGCAATCTTTATTCGCTCAAAAATCAGGGGATCCATCAGTGGCTCGCCCATAAAATGGAGACTGAGCACTTTGAGTTGATCGCGGTGCAGTGCAAGCTCCGTGATGATTTTTTCATACAGGCCTTGATCCATATGCTGATTTCTGCGCGGCATGATTGGATGTGCGCACATGATGCATTTTGCATTGCAATAACTTGTCGTTTCAATCTGTACGCGCAGAGGAAAGCGGAGAAATTTGTTATATATATATTTGTAAGCGGAAATACCCGGAGGTGATGCGCAGATATTGCCTGCCGCCCAGTTGAAGCAATTTTTTAATGTGCGATTAGTAAAGTAGAAATTACTGAAAAAGGAATATGTATTGTACAGTACAGTATACAGTAATTTGGTTTTTGTGGATTGCATAGCCGGTTTTTTTATCAATGAATGTCTGGTGTGGGATTCGAAGGTCTTGCGCAGTCCCTAGTATCCTGACCAAACCCGTTCAATATATGAAAATTGCAAAGCGTATAATTTTTTAATAATATCATAGAAAAAATATCAGGACAATTTTTATTTATGGCATGATTTTTTAACGATGAAAAACGTAAGCTGAAAAGTTATCAGGCAGCAGGTTGCCGCACCCGGAGAAATATATTGAGCGTATGCGCCTCCGGTCTTACCCGGGGCCTGCAAGCTGTTCCCGCCATTGCTGCTCCAGCTCCGAAAGCTCCCCGGTCAACTCGCCGCGCACAGCAGCTTGAATATCTTCGCCCCTGCCGAGCCGCGCCAGCAGGCTGCGCATATCTCTGAAGGAATATTTTTCAATCAGCCAGGTGACAAATGCTTCCGACTGGGCATAGGCTAGCTCGATAGCCTGAGGCTGCAGCCTGGACAGTGACGGGATATCCATGTCCGCAAGCTCGCTCAGGGTAAAGAGGCTCGGTGCGCTGTGCAGCATTTTTTCCCGGCCGGCGATCATGTGAGGCGCCTTGAAGCGGCGGGCCTCGTATTCGGCAAGGCCTTCGTTGAGCCAGAACGGCACAGTGCCGCCTGCCGCCATGCGCACCAGCACATGGGTATACTCATGATAGAGTACGGCCTTCATATGCAGGCTCTGCTTCCAGACATTCTCCCCGAAACGTATTTTGCCGTCATAGGACCCAGCGGCCCAGTCGGGAAAGTAGGCAAGCCGGCTGATATCGCTCTGCGGATAGACGATAACGGGAATGGTAGAGTCCGGGTAGAGATCAAAGTCCCGTCCCACCTCGCGGTAGGCATCCCGCAGCACCTGCATAAGCGCATCAGCAAGATCGCGGTTCTGCGTGCCTTCAAATTTTATGCTGAAATTATCGCGCTCGCGAATTTCAAAGCCGTCTTCAAGATTTTTTCCTTCTGAAGCTTCTGCAGCTGCTCCCGGACATTGTTCAGGTTCGGGTCAAGCTCAAGTGCCCGCGCCCAGTCCTGTTCGGCTTTCGCATAATTGTTGCCGATATAGGCTATTCTGCCGGATGAGACAAAGATATGGGGATTGAGCGGGTCATAGTCCATGGCTTTATCAAGCAGGGCCTGTGCGGGCCTGTAATCATTCTTTTCCATGGCCTGCCGGGCCATCTCGATATACACCACGGCAATATTTTTTTTTATCTGCGTTTCCCCGGGCGCAAATTCATCTGCAGAACGCAACTGCTGCAAAGCCCCGTCATAATCACCCTGCTTTTTCTTTTCTATGCCCAGGGAATTGTACAAAATGCCCAGGGATGTTCGCACGCCCTCATTATCCGGATCAAGCCGGTAGGCCTGCTTCTCCTTGTCAAGGGCCTCCGGGAGATTTCCTTCCCGGGCAAGCTCCATTGCCGCATTGTGCAGCGTGAGTATGTCAAGCTCGCGCCTGATGCCGGCCTCTGTCTGCTGGTGTGCGGGCGCTCCTCCGCTGTCTGCCGGGGCGGGTGGCGGAGTGTTTTTCTCAACCCGAAGCACATCTTTGAGCGGATAGCCCACCTCCTGGCCGTAGAGGGCGCATTTTATCTGCCCGTCGGCCTCCCAGGTGCCCGGAATATCCAGCCGTGCGCCATTTTTAAAAAATATGGTATCGGCCCGGGCAGGCAGTGCCGGTGCAAAAAATATGCACCACGCTAACAGAATTTTTACTCTGGCAGGTTTCAGCATAGTGTTTTTTTATTGAGTGGACGGGCGCCCGGCCTACCGTGCACCTGCCAAAATCCTGGCAGCGCAGGATACACCCCTTCGGGCGCTGCATGGTTGAGTTTCTATTTTTTTTCCAGCGACATGCGGAAGCTCAGCCGGTTAAATATATCCGGGCATTCTCCGGCAATGCTGTGCGGCACAGTCGCCCAGGGAGGTGTCGCGCCCGACAGCAGCACGTGTATATACGGATAGAGCTGATTGTAGAGCAGGCAGCACATGCCGTTCACATGAAAGGGGCTTATCTCAAATCTGTCTCCCGTGCTGTGGCCGTAATAACAGCTGCCGGCAATATCCGTTACCTCGACCACGAGGCGGTTCGCAGCAAGCAAACCTAATCCGCACCCGGCCATATTTCCGGGCAAGCCCTCCTTTTTATAGAGCGCGGGTTCGGGGTTGTCAAGGCGCTGCACCGCCACCTCGACTGTACCGCCTTCAGGGCAGCGGCCGGTAAAGGCTCCTGCTTCGGTTTCCCAGAGCACAGAGCCGCCATAGTGCTGAGCCACCACTGAGGGGAAAATAGCCGTGAGCAGCGAGCCGCAGAGGCCGCCGGCATGCATGGCCGTAACCCGGAAGGTTTGGCCCTCATGGTGTCCGTACGGGCAGGAGCCATGCACCTTCGTGATGGTCACCTCCTGGCAATAGCGGTTCTCCTGCCTGAGAATATTTGCTGCCCATTCGTTCAGAGCCTGATCATCAGTAGACATGGAGCCTTTTCCCTTTAATTTGAATTAGAGCAATGTAAGCTTGATGTGGCCTTTATTCTCAGCCCGTTCGCCCTGAGCCTGTCGAAGGGTTGAACGGGCTGAGAGTAGATGGCCTTTTGTCCGTTCATGGTTCGACAAGCCCACCACGAACGGAAATGGGCGCTGCTACAAAATAATGAAAAAGGCTCGCTATGTCCAACCTTCATGTACTCTAGTTTATTTCCGTGCGCTCCGGCAGGGCCGGGCGGACCTTCAGCACCTGCTCCCTGCGGATGGAGACGGTGCCGGGCTTTGCTCCCCGGGGCTTGGTTACATAGCGGGCCATGGTGCATGATACCGCTACAATGCCGCCGCCGCGGGCTTTGCTGTGCCAGGCCGCTATGGCTGCGGCTGCTTTGAGCGTTGCAGCATCGGGCTCCCCGCCCGCTTCATGCGCCCGCAGCAGCACATGGCTGCCGGGCATGCCCCGCACATGGAACCACCAGTCCTGCGGCGCGGCGATTTTTATGCTCAGCCGGTCATTGTCTGCATCGGTTTTGCCCGCAAGCACGGTCCAGCCTCCGGGAAGCTCATAGGTGTATGCAGCCGGCGGTTCGGGACTATGCTGCGTCATGGTGTGCCCACGAATTCCGAAGCCCGGTTTTCCTCCCAGCCGCCGCCAAGGGCCTTGTACAGCCCGACCAGGCTGGTGTCCAGGTTTCGTGAGCTTATGACCCAGGCGTCCTCATAGGCGAACAGCGCGCGCTGGGCAATGAGCACGCTCAGGTAATCGCTGCGCCCGACCCTGTAGAGCTGCAGGGAAAGGTCGACGGCCTTGCGGCCGTTTTTCACGGCATCGGTAAGAGCAGTCAGGTGTTCCTGTTCCTTGGCATAGGCAACAAGAGCGCTGTCCACATCCTTGAGCGCCGCAAGCACGGCTTTTTCATATGCCGCAAGCGTTTCTTCCTGAACAGCCTTCTGGAGCCTCAGGCTGGAGATTGTGCGGCCCGCATCAAAAATATTCCAGGTGACTCCGGGGCCGCCAGACCAGACATGATTATAGCTGCTGCCGAGCGTCTGCCACTCATCGCCGCGCAGGCCGAATGATCCGGCCAGTGAAAACCTGGGGAAGAAATCCGCCACCGCCACGCCGACACGGGCTGTTGCGGCATGCAGCTGAGCCTCTGCAGCCCGCACATCGGGCCTGCGCCGCAGAAGCTCGGAGGGCACGCCAACGGCCACCTGCAGGGGCACCTGCGGAAGCGGGGCTTCAGGGGAGAGCTCCAGCTGCAGCGCTGCCGGCTCGAGGGCAAGCAGAACGCTCAGGCTGTAGATGGCCTGCCGCTCGGCTGATTCCAGCAGCGGGATCTGCGATTGGGTTGAGGCAGCCAGAGCTTCGGCATTGGCGGTATCAAGGGCATTGGCAAAGCCTGCCTCGTAGCGCTTGCGGGTTATGCCGGCGGTTCGCAGCTGGGATTCAAGGTTTTTTCGTGCTATGACAAGCTGCTGCTGGTAGCCCCGGAGGTTTATATAGGTGGCGCCAACCTCGGCTGCAAGCGACACCAGAACGCTCCTGCGGTTGTCTTCGGCGGCCTGAAGATCGGCTTCGGCCGCCTCGATGCTGCGGCGCGTGCCGCCGAAAATATCAAGCTCCCATGCCGCGTCAAGGCCGGCCTGAAAAAGGTCGGTGCGCACCTGGCCGGAGGTCATGGCGCCGGCTCCCATGGCTGTTTCAGATTCCCCGGCAGAGCTTTCATGGGAGCGCAGGTAGGATGCCGAGCTGTTCAGCGAGGGCCACAGGCCGGCAAAGGCCGTGCCGCGGGCTGCGCGGGCCTGGCGCACACGGGCCTCGGCGATCTTCAGGTCGAGGTTGGCTGCGAGCGCCTTCTCCACAAGGCCGGTCAGGGCCGGGTCATTGAAGATCGTCCACCATGCAGCAAGGGCAGCCGGAGAGGCTGCAGCAGTGCTTGTCTGGGGCTTTCCGAATGCATCAAGGCCTGCCCACGCCGCAGGCGTTTTTGTGTCGGGCTGCCTGAAATCGGGCCCGACAGCGCAGCCCGCTGCAGTCAGTACGATCACGGCAGTAATGAGTGTGCGTAGAGGGAGCATTGATGACACCTTTATTTTGAAAAGGGCAAAATTTTATTCATAGCGCAATGCTTCGATCGGATCAAGCCTTGAGGCTTTCCATGCCGGGTAAAACCCGAAAATGATTCCGACGCTGGCGGAGACGATAACCGATGAAAAGATGGCCGCCAGCGATGTCTCCGTGGGCCAGCGCAGCATGAATGTTATTAAAAATGAGCTTCCGCAGCCCAGCAGAATGCCCACAGCTCCGCCCGCAAGGCACATGACCACGGCCTCCACCAGAAACTGCCGCATGATGTCGCGGGCGCGGGCGCCCACTGCCATGCGAAGGCCGATTTCGCGGGTGCGCTCCGTCACCGAGACGAGCATGATATTCATGATGCCCACCCCGCCCACAACAAGGGAGATGAGGGCAACGCTCAAAAGCAGGTTGGTCATAAGCGTTGACGTGGATGAAAGGGTTTTGCTCATCTCCGTCATGTCGCGTATGGTGAAATCATCGGGCTCGTCAGGCTGCAGGCGGTGGCGCTCCCGCAGCAGCTGCGTTATCTGCCGGATTGCCAGGGGTATTTCAGGGCCGGACTGCGCGGCGGCCAGGATCTGGTCGATATTGGTGAACCGCACCGGCAGCGGCGTATTGGCCTGCTGCGCAGCCGACTGCACCGGATAGAGGTTGAGCTGGTCGCTGGGATAGAGCTTGTTGAGAGTGTTTACTTGGGTTGAAGCTGCCGGGGAAGCGCTGCTCTGGTTGGCCGTGGTTGCCGATGAGCCGGTCACCCGGTATTTGATGGTGGTCCAGGGCGCAATAAGGATATCGTCCTGGTCCATGCCCATCATATTGGCGCCCTTGCTGCTGAGCACGCCCACCACTTTGAAAGAGATGCTTTTTACGCGCACTTCTTTGCCGATTGGCGAGGCGCCGCCGAAAAGCTCCCGCACCAGCGTCTGCCCGAGCACGCACACCTTGCTCGCGTTGCGGATATCGCTGTCGGTAAACATATCGCCCTGAGCCATGGCGGCCCATTCCCGCACGGCGAGATACTCGGCGGTGGTGCCGAAAATAAACACGGGCACCCAGTTTTTGTTTTCATGAATCACCTGCGTGCGGGCCCGCACAACGGGAGCGGCGCTGCGAACTGCCGGACATTCCTTCAGGATGGCCTCGGCGTCCTGCGGGGTGAGGGTCATGACGCTGCCCGCGCCGAAGCTGATCCCGCCGCTTGCTGCCGTGCCCGGCAGGATCAGCAGGTTATTGGCGCCCATATTGGCGATAGTCCGCTGAATGGCCGCCGATGACCCTTTGCCGATTTCCATCATGATGATGACGGCTGCCACGCCGATAATGATGCCCAGGGCGGTCAGGGCGGCGCGCATGGGGTTGCGGCGCAGTGCCTTCAGTGCGGTGCGGATGGTGCGCAGTATTCTGAAAAGCCGTATGCGCCTCATGCCGCACCTCCGGGTGCAGGCGGTGCGAAATCGCCATCAACGATCATGCCGTCGCTGATATGTATAGTGCGGCGCGCATGGCGGGCAACAGTGGGGTCATGCGTCACCAGTATGATGGTAATTCCTTCTTCCCGGTTGAGCTGCTCGAACATGGCGAGCACTTCCTGGCTGGTGCGGGAGTCGAGATTGCCCGTGGGCTCATCGGCAAAGAGCAGCGACGGCCGGTTGACAAGGGCCCGCGCGATGGCCACGCGCTGCTGCTGCCCTCCCGACAGCTGCGAGGGCTCATGATGCGCCCGATCTTCCAGGCCCACAAGCTTGATAAGCTCCATGGCCCGGCGGTTTGCTTCATGGTCGGTGAGAGGCTCGTGGGTATAGGTCAGCGGCAGGATCACATTCTCAAGGGCGCTCGTGCGGGCCAGCAGATTAAAGCTTTGAAAGACGAAGCCGATTTTTTTATTGCGCAGCAGCGCCCTGCCGTCGGCGGACAGGCCCGACACTTCCTGCCCCTCAAGCAGGTAGTCTCCCGAGGTGGCATGATCAAGGCAGCCGAGTATGTTCATGAGCGTGCTTTTGCCCGAGCCCGAAGCGCCCATAAGCGCCACAAGCTCACCATGCTTGACCGACAGCGATATCCCCCTGAGCACGGGCAGGTCCAGCTCGCCGACGTGGTAGGTCTTGTATATATCTCGAAGTTCGATTACATTCATTGCTTGTATCAGAGCACCATGACCGAAGTTCAAGGCTAAGACAGACATCCTTAAAGCTTAACCCTTTTTATTTTTTTTTACTGCCAAACCGCTGGGGCATAAAAGGACTTTTGGCGTTGTCGCCCGACTCCTGCCGCTGCTCGCCCAGAATGATCTCAAGGCCCTCTTGTACTTCCTCGCCGTGCACTTCCGTCATGGCGCCATCGGTGGAACCGATGCCGACCTTGACTGGTTTCACAAAGCGGCCGTCCTGCACCCACACATACCCTTCGCGTTTCCCAGCG
>JAFGCP010000323.1 GCA_016932595.1 Deltaproteobacteria bacterium | reverse complement strand
GGAAAGCGTCAAGCAGCAGGCCCTTGCCTGCGAGCAGGTCGCCCCGTGGGTGAGCGGCAGGGAAATCAAAAAAATCATTGTTGTGCCGGGAAAACTGGTCAGCATTGTCGTCAAGTAATGAAAGCATAAAAACTGGAAGTCAGGAGTCAGGAGACAGGAGTCAGAAGCCAGGAGGGAAACATTTCAAAATTTCAGAAATGTATGTAGTGGCAGGTTTCAAACCTGCCCGAAATTCAGAACCTCTGTATTTATTTATTCTGAATACTGGATTCTGACTCCTGATTCTTGGCTTCTTTTCTCAAGAACCGTAATTCTTTAAAAGCCGCAAGCGAGGTGTACAGTGAAAAAAATCAGCATTGTCTTTTTTATCGGTGTTATAAGCATGATAGCCGCCGGCTGTGGCTATCACCGGGCACAGCTCAACAACCCGCTGCTTGCCAATGTGCATACGATGGCGATACCGTATTTCAAAAATAAAACGTTCGAGCCGGAAGCGGAAAAGATTTTCACCAATGCCTTCATGAATGAATTTATCGAAAGCCGCAAGCTGCAGATGGTCGGCACGAACGAGGCGGATGTAATTCTGTACGGCACGGTGCGCAGCCTCAAGGAGGAGTCCATAGGCTATAACGAAAACGATAAGTCCATTGATAATATTCTCCAAATGGTAATAGACCTGCAGCTTGAGGAGCGCACGACAGGCAAGGTTCTCTGGAAGCGCAAAGGCATGCGCCATGGTGAGGATTATCCCATTCTGGACAATGACATTCAGGCCTCTGAAGCATCCAAGCGCATGGCCCTGCAAAAAATAGCCAAAGACCTTGCCGAACGGGCGCATGACAGCATTATGATGGGTTTTTAAATGGCCGTCGACGACCTGAAAAAAAGCCTTGCAGGGGGAGTTATCGCTCCCCTTTATTTTTTTTACGGCGACAATGAGCCTGCTCTGGAAGAAGCGATACGGCTTATTACAGCAGCTCTTTTCCCCGGGGGCGCTGCCGAGCTGGATATCAGGCAATTAAACGCGCAGAGCCAGGGTCCGGGCGATATACTGCAGGCCGTGCGCACCATATCATTCTTCTCCCGAAAAAAACTTGTTATTGTGCGGCAGGCGCACCATTTCAAGGCGCCCCAGTGGGATCAGCTCAAGGCCTATCTTAAAAAGCCCCTGGGATCATGCTGCCTGATCTTTGTGCTGCTGCTTGATGAAAAAAAAGATAAAGCACGGCTTGAGGCGCTGAAAAAATTCGGCCCTGCCCTGGCATTTCAAAACCCCAAAGGCGACAGGCAGATAGCCCAGTTCGTGAAAGCGCAGCTGGCGCGCTATGGCAAAACCATTGCCCCGGACGCCCTGGCCTATTGCGGCGCCATTCTTGGAGAAAGCGCGCAGGTCATTGCAGGTGAAGTTGAAAAGCTTGCTCTGTACTGCGGCGAGCGCACAGCCGTTGAGGCTGCTGATGTCGATGAGGTTGTCTGCGGCGGAGGCAGGGGCACGATATTCAATCTGGTCGATGCCGTGGGGCAGGGCCGGCTTGAGCAGTCCCTGGAGCTGCTCGGAGGCATTCTGGGTTCAGGGGTGCATCCGCTGGTGGTGCTGAAAATGATCGCCCGGCAGTTCAGGCTGATCGGCACAGCGCGGCTGATGCTCAATCAGAACGAACCCTCGTCCCGTATCGGCCAGCGGCTGCGGCTGCCGGAATTTGTTGTGAAAGGGATTATGCAGCAGGCCAGAGGCTGGCCTGCCGAACGTCTGGGTGCAGTATTTGAGGAAATCTTTGCTGCAAGCAGCCTGACCAAGTCAAGCAGGGCCGATGGCCGCATTGTACTTGAGCGGCTGCTGCTGCGGCTCACGGAATTGCGAGCTTAGGCTTTTGCCTGAAGCGCGGCGTTGGTGCGTTTCGTGAGCCGGGAAATTTTGCGGGCTGCGGTGTTTTTGTGAATAAGCCCCTTGGTTGCCGATTTCGCCAACACGGAAACTGCGCTGCTCAGAACGGCTGCGGTATTGGCATCTTTGGTTTCAACGGCTTGGGTGACCGCCTTGACAGCAGTTTTCATGCGTGACCGTGCCGCACGGTTACGCTCCCGGTTTTCAAGACTCTGACGATGACGCTTGAGAGCTGATTTGTGATTTGCCAATGAAAGACTCCTTTTGTAAAATAGTAATTGCTTTTTGTTAATTTAGAATTGAACATAATAGTGAAAATCACGCCTGTTGTCAATAGTTTATTATTACAGCTATCGGTACTTTTTCGGTTACACCGGGGCTGAAAACGGCGGGAAAACAAAGCCTTATAACGGTGCTGATCCCCCCGCCTACACAACGGGGCTTGCGCGCCATAAGCACAGCAAACTGCTATGAACACCTCTACAGCTTGTTGTTTTTTGACCCCCTTTGGGTGGGCCGGCATTGTGGGCGGAGCTGCGGGCCTGCAAAGAATCTATCTGCCGGAGCCGGACCGCAGCGCCCTGCTTGAGCGCATGGCTGGGCAATTCCCCGGCACGGGCTTCGGGGAAACCGCCTTCAAAAAAACGGTTCGGGAGCTGCAAAAATATTTCAATGGAGGAGTGCCCTGTTTTGACTGCCCCCTTGATCTTGCCCCGGCAACCCGGTTTCAAAAAAAGGTCTGGCAGGCGGCATCCGCTATTGCCTATGGACAGATGAGAACCTATGGCTGGCTTGCCCGGGCCATCGGAAACCCCCGGGCCATGCGCGCAGTCGGGACTGCCCTTGGGCGCAACCCTTTCCCTATCGTCATTCCCTGCCACCGGGTGATCAGAGAAGACGGGGGCATGGGCGGTTTTTCCGCTGTCCGGGGAATAGAGCTGAAAAAATCTCTGCTGCGGCTTGAGGGCGCTTCCATAGAGGAATAATCAAGACTATAGAGCACGGGCGCATACCGTATATGTCCCGGCTCAAACAATGGAGTTTATATGACTGGTTCAATCGACTGGGACAGCATAGAAAAAGAAGCCTCCGACCTTTTGGTACGCTATCTGCAGGTCAATACGACCAATCCACCCGGCAATGAAACCGCAGGTGCTGTTTTTCTCAAGAAAGCGCTGGATCGGGAGAATATTGCCTGCGAGATCCTTGAATCAGCTCCCGGGCGGGGCAATCTCATTTCACGTCGTATGAGCTCCGGCGCCGCAGCCGATGTGCTGCTTCTGCACCATATCGATGTAGTGCCTGCAGAGGCCGATAAATGGCTGCACCCCCCCTTCTCCGGCGCCGTCATCGAGGGCGAGATCTGGGGCCGGGGCGCTGTTGACTGCAAGTCGCTGGGTATCATGGAGCTCATGGCCATGGCCCTTTTAAAACGGCAGGGGCTTGAGCCGGAACAGAAAATCATTTATGCCGCAACTGCCGATGAGGAAATCGGCGGGGCATGGGGCGTGCAGTGGCTCTTGAAGCATCATCCCGCGAAGCTGCGCACGCGCTATGTCGTCAATGAAGGCGTGGGGCTCGGCTTTTCAAACGACGCCAGCACCATTTACCTGTGCCAGGTCGCGGAAAAAGCTGCCTGCTGGACCCGCATCACCTTCCGGGGCAGGCCCGGCCATGCTTCCGTACCCCATGATGACAACTGCGTGGTTCATATGGCGCGGGCTGTGCAGGCTCTGGCCGGACACGGGTTCCCGGTAAAAATAACTCCGCCTGTTGAAAAATTTCTTCGCGGCTTTGCAGCGGTGCAGCAGTTCATGCCGGAGTCTGACTTCGCCGGGCTTCTTGATGCATCACGGTGCGCTGCCGCACTGGAGCGCATTGCCGACCCTGTGCTGCGGCGCATTATTGGAGCGCTGGTGAAAAATACGGCCGTGCCCACGCTGATAGCCGGCGGCAGCAAAACCAATGTCATTCCCGGAGAATGCTCTTGCGAGGTCGACTGCCGCATTCTCCCCGGCGAAACGCCGG
>JAFGCP010000043.1 GCA_016932595.1 Deltaproteobacteria bacterium | reverse complement strand
GGCATCCGCTACGAGTTCGGAATCTTCGATCAGGCGATTCGTGACGGCTGGCAGGTCGAGGTGACGGACAAGTGGCTGCGCTTCGGCAACCCCTGGGAGATTGCGCGGCCCGAAATAGCCTATTATGTAAAATTGGGCGGCCGCACGGAAGCATGGTGCGATGAACAGTGCCGCCACCGCGCAGGCTGGGTGCCGGCCCATGAGGTGAAAGGCATAGCATACGACACGCCCGTGTCAGGCTACGGCAAAAGCCTCACCGGCGTTTTGCGCCTGTGGAAGTCGGAGGCGGTGGAGTCATTCGACTTCCAGAGCTTCAATGTAGGGGATTATTACGGCGCGGTTCATGAAAAGATCAGCTCCGAGACCATCTCAAAAGTGCTCTACCCCAATGATGTGCCCGAAACAGGTAAAATGCTGCGCCTGTCGCAGCAGTACTTTTTCGTGTCCTGCTCGCTGCAGGACATGATCCGCATTCATCTGCTGCGGGGGCGCAAGCTGGATGATTTTCATGAAGGCTGGGCAGCGCAGCTCAACGACACCCACCCCTCCATTGCCGTGGCAGAGCTCATGCGGCTGCTTGTGGATGAGCATGCTCTGGACTGGGACAGGGCCTGGTTCATAACGCAGAAGACATTTGCCTATACCAATCACACCCTGCTGCCCGAGGCGCTGGAGAAATGGCCGCTGCGGCTGTTTTCCAGCCTGCTGCCGCGGCATCTGGAGATAATTTACGAGATCAACCGCCGCTTTCTTGACACGGTGCGGACTTGCTATCCCGGCGACGGGGAGCGCGTCGCCCGGCTGTCGCTGATTGATGAAACCGGCGAGCGGTATGTGCGCATGGCCCATCTTGCAAGCCTTGGCAGCCATGCCATCAACGGCGTGGCTGAGCTGCACAGCCGGCTTTTGAAGCGTGATGTGCTGCGCGACTTCCATGAGCTGTTTCCGGAAAAGTTTCTGAATGTGACCAATGGCGTAACGCCACGGCGCTGGATGGTGCTGTATAATCCGAAGCTGACAGAGCTGATCACCTCACGGATCGGCAGCCGCTGGATACATCATCTTGAAGACAGCCTGCGGGAGCTTGAAAAATATGCCGATGACGAAGGGTTTCGCAGTGCCTGGGGGGCGGTAAAGCACTACAATAAAAGCTGCCTTGCGGCATATATCAAACAGCATACCGGTAATGCCGTGGACCCGGATACGCTGTTTGACATACAGGTGAAGCGCATACATGAGTACAAGCGGCAGCACCTGAATATTCTGCATGTGATTACCCTGTACAACCGGATAAAGCGCGGCACGGCGGCAGCCATGGTTCCCCGCACCGTTATCTTCGGCGGCAAGGCGGCCCCGGGATATTTTATGGCGAAGCTGATTATAAAACTGATTAATTCCGTTGCGGATGTGGTAAACAGTGATCCTGCGGTGGCGGGCCTGCTCAAAGTCGTGTTTTTGCCGGACTTCAATGTGAAGAACAGCCGGTGGGTGTATCCGGCCGCCGACCTCTCCGAGCAGATATCAACTGCAGGCATGGAAGCCTCGGGTACGGGCAATATGAAATTCTCCCTGAACGGCGCGCTGACCATCGGCACGCTTGACGGCGCCAATATAGAGATCCGTGAAGAGGCAGGCGCTGAAAACTTTTTTCTTTTCGGCCTGACCACGGATGAGATCACTGCAGTCAGGGCTGCGGGCTATGATCCGCAGCAGTACTATCGCTCAAATGAACACTTGCGGGAGGCTCTGGATTGTATCGGCTCGGGGGTCTTCTCAAAAGGCGACAGAGGCCTTTTCAGGCCCCTGCTTGATTCTCTGCTGCACTCTGACCCTTTTATGGTGCTTGCCGACTATCAGTCCTATATCGACTGCCAGGACGGGGCGGCCCGGGCATACCGGGATCAGGAGCGCTGGACGCGCATGTCTATACTGAATGTGGCGCGCATGGGCAAATTTTCCTCAGACCGCGCAATACGGGAGTATTGCGAAAAGATATGGCGCGTGAAGTCCGTAGAGCATATGCTGCAGGCTTAAGGCTGCTGCAGAGGAGCGGCATGGCGGAGCGTGTGCAGCAGGCGGTGAGCGATGTGCGGTCTGCCGGCACAACCATGTTTGCATCGTAGATGAACAATATTAAGTACAGCGCCCCGCAAACAAGGGGGCAAAAAATTTCCCCCTTTAGCAAAGGGGGTTAGGGGGATTTGTCAGGCTGCAAAAAATCCCCCTGTATCCCCCTTTTTCAAAGGGGGATTAAATAGGCTTATTTTTTTTATATAAATTTAATATTGCCCCCTCTTTTGCGGGGCGCTGCTCTTAGAAAGGTGTTTTCTCCATGGCGGCTGCTGAACTTAATTTTGAGATAGCAAAACTTGGTGCATGCACTATTGCATCGCCCATGGCGGGCGTGCGCTTTGTCAGCGATGGCGAGCATGTGCTCTACCACAACAGCATGCAGGATATCAGAGGCTGTCTGGACCGCGGCGTCGCGCCGCCGGGTATGGAGCTTTCGGGCCCGCGGGAGAAAATTTATTTCGACCCTGCCGGTCTTCGCTGCGGCATTGTGACCTGCGGCGGCCTGTGCCCGGGCTTAAATGATGTCATACGCGCAATTGTCATGAGCCTGCACTTTCACTATGGCGTGCGGCAGGTGTTTGGTTTTCCCTTCGGCTATGAGGGCTTGAGCAGCAAGTATAACCATGAGCCTATGGCATTGACGCCGGAAAACACCAGCCGCATTCATGAGACCGGCGGCACCATACTGGGCTCCTCGCGGGGCAACCAGGATGTGGC
>JAFGCP010000322.1 GCA_016932595.1 Deltaproteobacteria bacterium | reverse complement strand
TACACCTCTGCAGAATGGGGAGTTGCATCGCCCGGTTTGGCCCACCCCTGGCGGAGCATGCTTTTTTCTGCTGAAATAATAATAATATATGTCTACAATGGGCTCTTTTTGCTGGGTAACAAATTTGAAGCAGCAGTGCGGTCAGCCAGCGTGCCTCTATGCAAAGGCACTCTCCCGCAGCGCAAAGCACTGCCAAAGAAGTCCGATAAAAATCCTCGACCTAGCCCGCATCGGAAATAAAGGACTGAATAAACTGGCGCACATTGTCCCTGCCCCGGTAAATGCCGAAATGGCCCTCGCAGAGTATATCGGCCTCAAGCCCCAGGAGCATGGTAAGGGAGGCGATATAGTCGCCGTGATTTGACAGCAGCGACGGATGCAGCGGGCCGTGAACATCCTGGCCGAACAGCACTTTCTGCCCCCGGCTTTCCGTGAGCAGCACCATTGACCCCGGAGAATGGCCCGGCGCATGCAAGGCCGTTATGGAGCCGTTTCCAATAGAAAAAACTTCCCTGCCGCCTTGCATTTTATGATTAATCCTGAATTTCGTGAGCGAAGCCTGATACCAGGAAGCAGCGGTCACCTCGCTGTCGCCCGTTTCAAGGAAAACAGCATCCTGCTCATGTGCGACGATGCTGCAGCCAAATTCCCTGCGCAGCGCATCGGCGCCGCCGGTATGATCAAAGTGGCAGTGCGTGAGGAAAAGATATTTAATCGGCACTGCCAGGCTGATAATTTGCTTTATATTGGCTACGATTTTTTTATGCCCGTGGCCGCAGCCCGCATCGATAAGTACTGCCTGGGCGCCGAAAAGGGCAAGGTACACAGCACCATCCCCTGCTGCCGACAGGCTGTCGCCGCCCACCTGCCATATGGTATCGGTTATCTTCATCCTTTTATTCCTGCGGGGCCATATCAATACGCGCAAGGCGCATGCCGAAAACAACCAGCGCCACAACTGCTGCCCCGATAATGGCAATGGCTGCGCCGGAGCTTTTCGCAAACATGCAGGCAAGGCCAAGCATTCCCAGCAGGCAGCCGGCGCCGCTGGACAAAAGCACCGTTGCCCGGACCGAGCAGCCCGCCCGCCTCAGCCGCAGCGCAAAATGATCCGGGCTGCCCTGTATGACCGGTATGCCTTTGCGCCAGCGAAGAAACATGACATAGGCGGTGTCAAACAGAGGTACTCCGAGAATCAGCAGCGGGGCGAAATAGCCCACCGGATTGCGCTCCGAGTAGTGCCCCATCATGGCAAGCGCGCCCAGCGTAAGCCCGAGAAGCATACTGCCCGCATCCCCCAGATAAATGCGGGCAGGCCGCTTATTGTAGCGCAGAAAGCCGATAAGCGCCCCGCACAGTGACACGGTAAGAATCGACATCATGGTTTGCCGGTTTATGACCGCTACGATGAAAAGCACGGCCGATGCTATGCAGGCAACGCCCGAGGCAAGGCCATCCATGATGTCGATGATATTGAAGGCATTAATGGTCGCCATGAGCCAGAAAAAGGTGAGCACAAGAGCAATCCCGGGCGGCAGCACGGCTATTTTAATATACAGCCCCGCCCGCATGAGCACCAGCACGGCAACGGCCTGGCCGAGCAGTTTCAAACCGGGGCCCAGGGGCCGCAAATCGTCAATCACGCCCAGCATGACGAGCATTGATCCCGCCAGCAGAATGCCAAGCACATCACTTGAAAAGTCGAAGGTAAGGGCAAGGGTGAACAAAAAGGCAAGATAGACGGCGAGGCCACCAAGGTAGGCAGTCGGCCGGTCATGGTTTTTCAGCTTGCCGTCGGGCCGGTCGACAATATCATATTTCAGGGCAGCCTCAATAACGATGGGCGTCAGGTACAGGCTCAGGCCGATGGCCAGAATAAATGAAAAAAAACATTCGCTTAGGAAACCTATGCGCAGCATTTGCATTGCGCTACTCCTGTACTGTTGGCATGAAGCCTGTAGTATAATCCAAAATTTATGATTAGAAATCTAAATGTACCCTGCAGGGTGAGGTTTCAAACCTGACCCTGCTCAATGCGTGCGTAGGCCATATGCACGTACATGAAATTTTTCAATCTTCAATCACGTTTTATCACAACGGTGCAACAGTTCATCATACAGGCCGACGGTAGCTGCGACAGTTGCATCAATGGAAAATCTTTCTCTGGCGAGCCTTCGGCCAGCCTGGCCCATGGCGCATGCGAGCTGGCGGTCGCGGGCAAGCCGCAGCAGGGCTGCTGCCAGCTCTTCGGCATTGCCTGGCTCGCAAAGCAGGCCGGTAACGCCATCCTGCACCAGCTCATCCAAGCCGGCAATGCGCGATACCACAACGGGCCTGCCTGCAGCCATTGCCTCAAGCACGGCATTGGGCATGCCTTCCCAGAGCGACGGCAGCACGATTACATCCATGCCCGCCATTGCCTCAACAGGATTATCAACAACGCCCATGAAACAAACCCGGTCTGCAATGCCCAGATCAAAGGCCATTTTTTTAAGCGCCGCTTCATCCGGGCCTTCGCCGAAAAGGCAGGCCTGTACCGGGAGCCCCTGCCCGTCCAGAAGTTTCAGCGCATGCAGCAGCACGGCATGCCCCTTTTGCCGATGAAAACGTCCGAACAGTGCAATCTTAAATATGCCCGGGTCCCCGCTCGGCGATGATGTCTCGGAGCAGTCTATGCCATTGGGGATCATGATGATTTTTTCAGGGGCAATGCCTGCGCGCCTCATCGCCTCCTGCCGCACAGCCTCAGACACAGCCGTATATCTATCTACCATTCCTGCTGTCATGCGGTCAACAAAATGCGGCAGAATTCCAGCCTCGGTTACGCGAAGGGAGGAGATATTAATCGGAACCCCGAGCAACCTGCCGGCAAGCCTGCCGCAGATATTGGCCCGAAAAAGAAAAGAGTGGATGATATCCGGCCTCACCCTGCGCACAAGGCCACCCAGGCGGACACAAGCCGGAAGGAAATTCAGGGCTGCCTTGAGTCCGCCGGCCTCGGAAAGCGCAAGGGTATGAAAACCGGCTGCAGCAGAGGCAAGGCGTGGCCCGAAAATGCCGGGTTTTTTCAGCGAGCAGACATGGGCGCAGAAGCGGCTGGTATCGAGCCTTCGCACAAGCTCCCAGAGCGCTTTCTCCGTGCCTCCCGCATTAGTGGCGGTAATGAGATACAGTATGGTAGTGTGTTCCCCCATGGCCTTTATATGCCATGGTTGCGGCAGGTCTGTCGATAAAAAAAAGCCGGGCCCTTCCGGAGTCCGTCTTTTAACCACTCGCTGCCTTGAGGCACAGAGAGCACAGAGCAGAAAATATAAATCCCGCCCATATGGGCGGGATTTATATTCTTATCTCCGTATGCTCTATGGTTACTACTTTAAAGCTCTTCCCCTGTAAGCCTGCGGTATGCCTCGATATAGCGCTCCGAGGTTTTCTCGATGATATCCGCAGGCAGGGCCGGGGCAGGCGCTTTCTGGTCCCAGTCAAGGGAGAGCAGGTAGTCTCGCACGAACTGCTTGTCATAGCTGTTCTGCGAGCGGCCCGGCGCGTATGAGTCCTGCGGCCAGAAGCGCGATGAGTCGGGCGTGAGCAGCTCATCGATCAGGATAACCCTGCCGTCAAGCGTGCCGAATTCCATTTTCGTATCGGCGATGATGATGCCGCGCTTTTCAGCCACCTGCCTGGCCCGCAGATACACGGCAACAGCAAGATCGCGCACCGAGCCTGCCAGCTCGGCGCCCACGGTTGTGCAGGCCTCTTCAAAGCTTATATTTTCATCATGCACGCCCACATCGGCTTTGGTCGACGGCGTGAAAATGGGCTGTGGCAGCACCTCTGATTCGCGCAGCCCCGCCGGCAGTTTGATACCGCAAACGGCGCCGGTTTTCCGGTAATCCTTCCAGCCCGAGCCGGAAATATAGCCGCGCACAATGCACTCGATTGCCAGGGGCTTTGCCTTTTTCACCACCATGCTGCGGCCCGCCAGCACATCGGCATAGGGCAGGCAGGCGGCAGGAAACCGGCTCACATCGGTTGTAATAATGTGGTTCGGGACGATATCCTGCACCTGCGAGAACCAGAAGATGGACATTTTATTGAGCACTTCGCCCTTGCGGGGAACACCGTTGGGGAGTATCACGTCGAAGGCCGATATGCGGTCCGTAGAGACGATGAGCAGGCTGTCTCCAAGGTCATAGAGATCGCGCACCTTGCCACGGTTGATGAGCGTGAGGCCGGTAAAATCCGTTTTAAGAACAACGCCGTTTGACATGGGGACCTCCTTTGTTCACATCCTGACTTTCATGAATACGCAGTGCCCTGCGGCAGGTGCACAGATATAAAGGAAAAGCGGGGAAAAATCAACTGCGAAGTGGGGCGCCGCTAGCATGCAACAGAACAATTACATTTTTCATCAATTCCCTACAGTTCATATCCTACAGAGGCCATGTAGAGCTCATGAATTGAGTGCACCTTAAGCGCTGCTTAAGTAGAATTTTGGTGCCCAAGGCAGAGTACAAAATACTATGACATTGCCAGCCCTTCGAACAACTGCAGAAAATACGTTTTCACACCTCATCTCGCTATGTTAGCCTGGCTCCCCGGCGCGGGCATGTAGGGGCACTGGAAAATTACGAGAACGCTTTAATTTTTCTTTCTTATGTTTACCTATCCAATGAGACGGACAATAACCTGCAGAAAAGCCTCATGTTGACCCAGCAGCCATGCCTACCCTGAAATCTGTAGAGCATAGCCCAAAAGATGGAAAGGATGCGCTCTCTTTTATTTAACCGCGCATGATTACAGCACGTCTCAATAATCTTTATACTAAATTTTATCGACTATTTAAATAAAAACTGCTTCTCAAAAATTGGTGTGTCGTGAAGTTATGCTTTTGCACGCAATCTCCATGGGCTACATTCCCATAAGCATCAAATCTGTCAAGTCATAAAGCTTTATTTTTTCTTGATTGCGCTTGATCGGATCGCTCAGGCTCTGCTCGCAATAGG